>JAXDCU010000020.1:0-3015 GCA_034677645.1 Verrucomicrobiia bacterium | reverse complement strand
CTCATGGGGCATTACCCACCTGCAGGTCATGGTGCCGTCCGCTGCCACGGACAGCGGCAGACTCGAAAGAGGGTTCAGGCCGGGACCGGCGCCGAAGAAGTCGCCCAAGGGCGCCTCGACTTGAGGGCGCTGCGAGCCGTCGAAGGCGATTCGCAAGAGGCATCCGCGCAGTGCCGCTTCCCGCTGATCAGCCTGTGGTTTGATCTTCAACTCCCGAAGGGCTCCCGGACCTTGGGCTGCGGGGGCCCAAACCCAGTTGCGTCCTGGAGCGATCGAGGCCTCGAACTTGGAAGGATCACGGGAACGCGGCGGCTCTGGCTGTGTGAGGCCCTTTATCGCACTGCGCAATTCGCTCTCGCCCTGCTTAAGATCGGTAGCGGGATCGAACGTGCGGACAACCGTGCCCTCAGGGTAAAGGCGCACCTGGAGGTGATAGAAATGAAGCTCTTCCAAGTTGCCTTCGTAGGTAACCCAAAGACCGCGTGCAAATGGGATGGGAAAGTAGTCGGCGTCTTGCTGGATGAACGCGTCTCCGGCTTCGAGGTCCAAACCGGCCGACTTCATGTAATGCGCCGAACGCCGCGCCAGGAAATCGTAAGCCGCCCCCTCCCACACTGGTCGCCCTTGTACCGTGCCGTCAGAGCCCACAGCCGCGTCGAGATAGACACGGAGCACGCCGCCCATCCCAGCGGACCAACCTCGAACGATCGCGCCAGGCCCGTTCACCTCGGCAAGCAGGTATAGGCCCGCTTTGCCGTCACGCGGTTCTCTGAGAACTCGGAGGAAGCCGGGGATCGGCTCGCGTCCGAACCCGTCCGCGTTGGAGAACCAGCCTGGCGCCTCCGGTGTGCTCGAGCGCCGATCGAAGCTCGAGAACTGGATCGTGCGATAAGCCGGCTGCGGCCAACGCGCCAAGCGAGCCAAGTCGGTCATTTCCTCGAGCAACGTCCCAGTGGTGATCGCCTGGGCATTGCCCCGGTCTTCCGCAGTGGAACATGCCGCGATGAGAAGACCCGAAAGAACACCTGCAATGAGCCATCGCGTCGTCCAGTTCCATACAGCAAATGGCAAAACTGCGCGAGACTTTTGCCATTGGCGCATCCTCAGTGGCCGTGACATGGATGCGAGGAGGTCACCGGACTTGTGTTCACGACCACTCAGCCACAGTAACAAAATAGTAACACCAGCGGTCTTAGTGTGGCGGTTTTGGCGTGGCAGTTTTGGTGTTGACATGTCCGAAACGGCAAGAGGAGAGTGGCGCCCGAGATGATCGGAGTCAAATTACTTCTGTCACCGCAAAGCGCCGGGATTAGCTCCCCGTTCCCTTCAGAAACGTCAACTCAACTCACATTATGAAGAGGTTCTGCTGCAAAGGCATGATCTGGCTTCTCGGTTGCCTCTTGCCGTGCGGTTCGCTTTCGGCCTCTGTGTACAACGAAAGTTGGAGCAGCGGGTTCGCGAACGGTGGCATCGTCCCGGATAACGATCGCAATGGCTGGCAGGACACACGTAGCTTCAGCATCGACATTCCGGATTGGGACATCGTATCCGTGGAGGTCACGCTGGACATTCGAGGTGGGTGGAGTGGCGACCTCTATGGCCGTCTGACCCACGGCACAACAACTTGCGCCGTCTTGCTCAACCGCACAGGGCGGACGGCAAGCGACAGTTACGGGTACGGCGACGCCGGGTTCATGGTAACCTTCTCTGATGCCGCGGTGGCATACGATAAAGATATACACCTTTACAGGGCTGCAACTCCTAGCCCAACCTATAATAGTGGGCAGTTGACAGGCACGTGGTTGCCTGACGGTAGAGATGTTGACCCAGCAACGACGTTAGACACGCACGCGAGATCGCGGACGTTAAGTTCGTTCGAGCACGAAGACCCGGACGGGGTATGGACGCTGTTCCTTGCGGACGTAAGCGGTGGCAGTGAGAGTACAGTACACGGCTGGGGTCTGCAGATCACAGCAGTGCCAGAACCGGCCATCGCGACATCGGGCATCTTCGGCTTCATTGCCGTGTTGACCGCCGGCGCTCGCTGGACCCAGAAACGAGCGCGTGCGAAAGCCTCTTGTGGCAACCGATGTGGCAAGGACTTTAACTCCGTCGCCGGGAGATGGCAGGGCCCTCTGGCTATCCTTTTCATGACGGCATCCTGTCTAGCCAGCTTCAACTCCGCTTACGCCAATTCCCCACCGCAGGCCGGGCCGGACTCGGCGGCCACGGCGCTGAACACGCAGGTTCAGATTGCCGCTGTGAAACTCCTCGCCAACGACACGGACGCGGACAACGACCAGTTGTCGGTGGCGTCTGTGAGCACGCCCAGCACGCAGGGCGGCACGGTCTCGTTGGCTTCCGGCGTGGTTACTTATACACCGCCAACGGGGTACAGTGGCACGGACACATTCACGTACACGGTGAGCGATGGGAATGGAGGAAGCGGCATAGGGACGGTGACAGTCACGGTGCGCGCAGGCAGCTATCAATCACCTAACATGGTGGCGCCGGTGGTTATTCCCAACGGAGTACGCGTGCGGTTTGCGGGCATCACGGGCCGACTCTATCAACTGCAGCGCTCGCCTGATCTGGCGGCGTGGACGACAATCCATACTGTGGACCCCATGCCGGGAGCGGGAGTGGTGGAATACGACGACATTAATCCGCCTGAGGGTACCGCCTACTATCGCACTTCCACTCCGATTGGGTGGTTGCTCGTGAATAGCGCTGGACCCCCGAAACTGGGAATCGCCGCGTACGATTCGGATCGGCACGTCGCTGTGATGTTCGCCTGTGGCAGCTCGACGTATTCGAATGACACTTGGGAATATGACGGCACGACCTGGCGCCAGGTCGCTGTCCCGGGCACACTCCCTCGAGCGAGGGATGCCAGCGGCAAGATCGTCTATGATTCCTTCAACAAGAAGATGATCATGCAGGGCGGGTGGTGGCCGGACAACAACGACACGTGGACGTGGGAGTACCGCGTAACCGGTCCAGGACCCAACGACC
>JAXDCU010000019.1:0-3689 GCA_034677645.1 Verrucomicrobiia bacterium | reverse complement strand
CCTGGCTGGCTTCGAGCGCCCGCGCGTCCGCCGGATACCCGGTGTCGGAAGCGAGCGTCATTTCGGCAAAGGACTCCCCGGCGCGAAAAACGTGGATCACCTGCTCTTTGCCTCTCGCGCCGACGCGATGGACGTTAATTGTCCCGCGTTGCACCACATAGAAGCCTTGTGACGGATCGCCTTCGCGGAACAGGTAATCGCCCTTGCCGAGCTGTTTGACGACCGTGATCGCAGCGATGCTTCGAAGGTCGCAAACAGGCAGACCGTCGAAAAGCTGGCAGGACCGCAACGTGCTGACGATCGCGGTCTGCTTCAACGTGGCTAGTTGATTGACGGTGATCATGAAAACCGAATACGCCGTCAGTCGTCCACTCCGCCTTGCGGTACGGTGGCCCCCATTCTGAGGAAATTGGCCAGCAGCGCCCGCCCGTTCTCCGTCAGGACGCTCTCGGGATGAAACTGCACGCCAAACACTGGCAGCTCACGATGACGCACGCCCATGACTTCGCCTTCCTCAGTGTCAGCCGTCACCTCAAGACACGAAGGCATCGAGTCGCGCCCGATTACCAGGGAGTGATAGCGCGTGGCTGAGAACATGTTCGGCAAACCGTCGAACAAGTCCCGCCCGTTGTGCCTTATGCGGGAGGTTTTGCCGTGCATTATCCGGTAGTTTCTTACAACGCTGCCGCCAAACACATGCCCGATGCACTGGTGACCGAGGCAAACGCCCAGAATCGGCACCTCGCCCGCAAACGACCGGATGACATCATTAGACAAGCCCGATTCTCGCGGCGAACGTGGCCCCGGCGAGATCACAATCCGCTCTGGACCCAAGGCGCTGATTTGGTCAAGCGTGATCTGGTCGTTGCGATGCACGACAACCTCCGCGTTCATCTCACCGAGGTACTGCACCAGGTTGTAAGTGAATGAGTCGTAGTTGTCGATTACCAGCACCATAAGCTCACCTGGATACTACGCCAGTCCGCGGTGTCTGCAAAGCACGCAGACCACTCAGCACGGCTCAGCCGCAAGCGAACGGCGACGCCTGTTTGGGCGGAGCCGGCGGTTTCCGGTGTGGCGGTTTTTTGCTTGCGGCGGCAAGGCGGATGGATTTGATTGATTGTGTTCCGGAGAGGTGGCCGAGTGGCTGAAGGCGGCGGTTTGCTAAACCGTTGTAGGGTCTAAAGCCCTACCGGGGGTTCGAATCCCCCCCTCTCCGCCAATCCCGGCGGAGGCGGATGCCGCGAGGCGGGATTGCCCTCAAGCCTCCTGGTCAAACCCGTGCGGAAGTTCCTTGAACGGGTTGAACACCTTCAGGCCGGGGCGGCGGAAATCCCGGTCGTTGCCCGTGACAATGGTCAATCCGTGGCGGCGGGCGGTCGCGGCGATGTAACTGTCCTCGATCGGCATCCGCTGTCCATCTTGTTCGAGGAGATGCTTCTGGTCGGCCCAGACGTGAGCAATGGTGGTGTTGAACGAGAGGACGCGGCCTTCCATCGCGATGAGACTCTGCGTCAGCCACTGCTGCAGTCGCGCGTGGGCGCGCCCCTCCTTGGTGCGAATCCAATACGCCACCTGGGCGATCACGACGGCGCTGGTATAGCAGACATCCTGTTCCCGCTCGAGCCACCCGATCACGGTGCGGTTGCCGTGGGTCTTGATCGGTTGACAAAGCACGTCGGCATCCAGCAACCAACTCATGGTTTGACCTTCTTGGGAAGTTCCCGGCTTCGGGGTGGCAGATCGTCCATCGGAACCGGGCACTTCTTCCAGATCTCCAGCCAATTCGACTTGCGTTTGATACGGTGGAACATCAGCGTGTCCTCTTCCGCGTCAAAGACCGCATCAAACTGGTCGCCCGGCTTGGCCGGCGCCAGCGTGGTGGGCACGCTCAATCGGCGCTTGGCATCCAGAGTCACAATCATGGTGGGATTATCCCACCCGCCGCCGGCCCTGTCAACAAACATGCCGCCTCGTTCGACTCCGGCATACAGGCGGTCGGGCCGCTTCGGGTCGATTGCGGTGGCCCGCACGTCCGCCGCAATTGCGCCAAACCCTCCCGATCACCGCTCCGATCAGGGCTACGCCGAGCGGCGGCTCGAGCCGCTGGCACGAGCGGAGATCCTGTTCGGCAACTTCGGTAGTCCCCTTGCCCTGCCGCTCGAACGGGGGCAGATGATCTCCAGGCCAGCACCTCCAGGCGGATCTTGGCACTCCGCAGCGGCCTTAATCGAGTCCAGCAACAGGAACTCCCCCTTTGAATTCACCGAATGGCTGGGGCTCTGGTTCGAGGCCGAGGACGGTTTTCACCTGGGTTGGTGGCGACGGGGACTCAGCGGATTCCAGCCACGCCCCAGCCGCACGCTCACCGCCGGTGAACTGCCGCTGTCACTGAGTGTGTCCCAGCGCAACGGTCGTCTCCTGGTGCTCTGGAACGCGTTGCTCACCGGGCTTCGGCTCGAATCCGCACCGTCCCTGGACCTGGCGGACTGGAAGCCGGTCAGCGACGCCGGCGCTGGCCGGTTCGAGGCGTCGATGGGCGGTCAGGGGTCGTTTCTACGACTGGCCCATCGCGGCCCGCACCGTGATCACGGTCTATCGCGCCGCCTGCGGCCGGCCCGACGGGCGTGCCGGGCATGGTCGGGGCCATCCAGACCTTTGGCCAGTCATAATGCGGTGGGCCGATTCCCCGAGCCCGGCGACCCGATTAGGCGCTCATTTCGGTGGTAATTGGAAGTGCCCTGCCACAATCCCGGGAACCGTGATGTCCTCATCCAGTTCCTCCCAGCGCAAGGCATATCCGTCAACTTCAACTTGAACCCGTGCGAGCTGCTCCTCGGTCGCCGCCGCCAGGAGACGGAACCGGTCGGCCGGAAAACCAACAATCCTTCCGTCGTGAAGCTCCACTTAGATCGTGCGCCCTTCCGTCCAGGCCCGCACTGCGGCAGCCTCCACGGCCAGCCGTGGCTCATCGATTATGGTACTCATCGTATCCCCTTCTCAGAACGCCATGATGTTCAAAAACCAACTGCTCAATGCGCCGCAAATCGTGCTGTCGCACTCCCCGGTTGCCGGCCAACCGGATGGTCGGCTCCAGCCAGAACCTACACTCCCCGTCGGGAGTTCGCACATGGATGTGCGCCGGCTCCTGTCGCTCATCGGATTAGAAGTGAAACCTGAATGACCCGATTCGCAGGACCGTCGGCACGGGAATCGTTTAGCATGCGCGACGCGGCAGTGCGACATCTTTCTGCCTAACGCCGGAACTCAGCCACGCCGGGCCGATGACGTGGACCGCGAAAGCGGAACTGCCAGCGCCGTCCCGGGTTGCCTGCGCTGACTGGTGTGCGCCTGACATGGGCGTGAACTGATGGGGTGAAAGTCCCCCGTGCGGGAACACGGCGATCCGGCCGGTCCTCATGGACGGCAGGATTGCACAAGCACTAGACAGAAGCAACTGCAGTTGCGAGGTCCGGCGGGAAGGAAGCCGCAGTCAAACCTGTAAGCCGACGAACAGAAAGACCGTAGCCGCCTAGTGCGCCTGCCGGCAGGGACCCGCATGCTAGTGTAGTGTCTCCCAATTGGCTGGTGTTTCGCCGCAAGGGGTTTTCGCCTCACGCTAGGCGCGAGCGACGCGCATACCCGCAGCGGTCTGTAAGGAGCGAGCAACAACGCGTGAGGCGAAAAGA
>JAXDCU010000018.1:0-16005 GCA_034677645.1 Verrucomicrobiia bacterium | reverse complement strand
TCTTTTCGCCTCACGCGTTGTTGCTCGCTCCTTACAGACCGCTGCGGGTATGCGCGTCGCTCGCGCCTAGCGTGAGGCGAAAACCCCTTGCGGCGAAACACCAGCCAATTGGGAGACACTACACTAGTTGGCCGAGGAATTGACGTGACCGCGAAAGCGGGGTGACATAACTTTGTTGCACACATGGATCGGGACAAGCTCGACAAGCTGATCGAGTACTGCATTCTGGGCTTGATAGTGGCGGTCCTGGCTTTTGGGGCGTTGGCTACCGGCGCTGTCCGAGGTCAGGACTTCGCCGTTCTGCAAGGGCTCACTATTGTCGCCATTGCTTTATGGGTGGCGCGGCTCTGGGTTAATCCAGGCCATCGTCTGCAGTGGCCGCCGGCGTGCTGGGCAGTGGTGGGATTCGTGGTTTACGCCGTGGTGCGGTACTGGCAAGCGGATGTCGAGTACGTTGCGCGCAACGAACTGGTCCGCATTCTTGTATATGCGGCGGTGTTCTTCATCGTACTTAACAACCTGCATCGGCAGGAGACGACGCGTCTATTATTTGGCGCGATTCTGATTCTTGCGGTCCTGATAGCGATGTACGCGGTTTACCAGTTCCTGGCTGACTCGCCAAACGTGTGGCATTTCACGAAACCGCGACAATACCACGGACGCGGTTCCGGGACGTTCATCTGCCCGAATCACCTTGCTGGTTTTCTGGAGATGCTGCTGCCTATTTCGATGGCGGTTGTGGTATTGAGTAGGAGGGGCGCTTTGAGCCGGGTCTGGAACGCCTATGTCACGCTGGTTCTTCTTGCCGGGATAGGGGTGTCGGTTTCAAGGGGTGGTTGGCTGGCCTGCGGCGCGGCTCTTGTGTTGGCAAGCGCGTTCTTGTTGCGCTATCGCCATTATAGGCGTCGGGCGATGATTGCCCTTGGCATCATTGTGGTTCTGGCTGGGTTGTTTGTGTGGAAAGCCAGGAGTCCGCAGAAACGATTCAGCCTCATTTTCACGCCAGGCCAACTGGAACACGGCGGCAGCCGACCGCTTCTTTGGGGGCCGGCTTGGCGGATGTGGAAAGACCATCCATGGTTTGGCGTTGGGCCAGCCCATTTTGACGTTCGCTTCCCGGCGTATCGGACCCGAGACGTACAGTCGCGTCCGTTGTGGGTACACAACGATTATCTAAACGCCATGGCCGACTGGGGAGTCCTGGGTGCCGTGCTTATCGGCGGGTTTGTGGTGTGCCTTGCACTGGGCGTGGCCCGGACGTGGAAGTATGTGGGACGAGGGTCTAACGACCTCGCCGCAAGAGGCAGCGACAGGGCGGCCCGCGTGCTGGGCATCTCCACGGGGTTGGTGGCTTTGTTACTGCATTCGGTTGTCGATTTCAACATGCAGATACCGGCTAACGCTTTGTTGGCCATTGTCATAATGGCGAATCTCACCAGCCACCTCCGATTCGCCACTGACCGGTACTGGGTATCGCTGCGCTGGTATGGTCGCGTGGCTATTACGGCAGTCGGTCTGGTTGTTATCTGGCACCTCGGAGGGCGTGTTGTGGGGCAATACCGGGAAGGCGTGTTGTTGGCACGGGCCCAGGCAGCCACCACGGCGGCAGTTCAAGTGGGAGCCTTGGATGCCGCATTTCGCCTCGAACCACGTAATCCGGAAACCGTGGCGCGGATCGGCGAGATTGTTCGTCTACAGAGCTGGGAAGGAGGTCCGCAATGGCGTCAACTTGCCGAGGCGGCGACGAGCTGGTTCGAACTGGGCGTCAAGCTCAATCCTTACGACGCCTACTGCTATCTGCGATACGGGATGTGCCTGGACTGGCTCGGTCGGCATCCTGAGGCGACAGCTTGGTTTGACAAAGCGCTAAAAGTGGACCCTATCAGTTACTACGTCACGCTCATGAGGGGCTGGCACGAAATACAAAAAGGCGACAACGCGGCGGCGAAGGTCTGGCTCGAGAAATCGATCGAGATCAAATGGTACGACAACCAGCTCGCCAACACATACCTTGCCATCGTCAACGAACGCCTTGCGCGTGATGCCGCCAGCACCGCTCCCTGACGTAGTCCGGCGTTTTTCGCGAGCCTCGCGGGTCCGCGCTCGTTCCTGGAAACCAACGCATGGCCAATTGTTATTTCGAGCTTGGCCCCCGGCGGTCGGAGAAAGTCAGGACGCTCTTCGATTTGATTGCGTCGCGCTACGACCTTCTCAATGACATGTTGAGTCTGGGGATGCATCGGCGCTGGAAGCGGCGGCTGGCGAATCTGGCGCGCGTCGGGTCCGGGTGCCGCGCGCTCGATCTCTGTTGCGGCACCGGCGATGTCGTCTTGGCGCTGGCGGACACGGGGGCTGAAGTGGTTGGCCTCGACTTCAGCGAGCCAATGCTGGCGGTGGCCCGGCGGCGGGCCGCCCGTTGGAGTCGACGACATCCACACCTCCGACACGGCGCTGTGATCTACCAAGAGGGGGATGCTCTCAAAACAAACTTTCCGGACGATGCATTCGACGCCGTCACGATAAGCTATGGCTTGCGCAATCTGGCGAGCGTTGAATGTGGCTTGGCGGAGATGTGGCGAGTTGCTCGACCCGGAGGGCGGCTTTTGGTGCTGGATTTCGGCAGGCCCAAGAGCGTTTTGTGGCGCAAGTGTTATTTCACCTACTTGCGATGTGTGGTGCCTGTTCTAGGCCGACTTTCCACGGGCGGGGCGCAAGCATATGCATACATTGTCACCTCGCTCGATCATTACCCCGCTCAAGCAGGAGTGGCGGCGGCACTTCGGCGCTTGCCGGTGACCAATGTTAGGATCTGCGATCTCCTCGGCGGCGCGATGAGCATCCACTACGCCGAGAAGGCGGTTACGGATTCGGGGTCGCAGGTTCCGCCGGAGCAGGAGGCGGCGGAGGCGGCTGGGGAGTCGTCGGCGCGGGGGCTGGCGAGGCGGGTTGTGGAGTTGCGGGCGCCGTTTGTGGAGGTGGCTGTTGCGTGATAATCGCGATGGCTTGTTGGACGATCAGTTTGCCCATTTCAGAGCCGCTTTGGTGCATGTGGGCGAGGAACTCCAATGTGGCCATTGCTGGCCCTCGGAATTCCCACCGACAACCCTCGAACCTGCAGTTGTCGACTGTTACCGGGGAATAGCCGCAGAATATCAGGCGACATTTCTTGAATTGGCAGTGCCGGTAATCGTGAAAGTCCATCAGGACCGGCTCGGCCTCGAAAGTATAGTTCTTGATCACCATAAGTGGTTGCCGAAGCTATCGGGATGCTCCGCCCGATGCAAGGAAACTGCTTCTCACTCCACGCCGTCCCAACAGTACGTGCAAAGACGCTCCTTCGGCAGACCAATCGCGGTGATGAGGTCGTCGAGGAGCTGGTACTGGAGCGTTGTCAGACAAAGACGCTGGCGAACGCGGTCAACCATGGCCTGGTATTTGTCCGACTCGGGGTTCGCGTACTGGGTCAATTCGGGGCGGTCGTGGCCTTCGATCTCGCTGATCGCGCGGCGAGCCGCCAGATCGAGTTCAGTTCTCGACCGCGAAAAATTGAGAAACTTGCAGCCGAAAATCAGAGGCGGACATGCAGGCCGCATATGGATTTCCCTGGCGCCGTAATCGTAGAGGCGACGTATCGTGTCTTGGAGTTGCGTGCCGCGCACGATTGAGTCCTCACAAAAGACGAGTCGCTGCCCTTGGATCAGTTCCTTGATTGGAACAAGCTTCATTCGAGCGACAAGATCGCGCACTTTTTGGTCTTGGGGCATGAAACTCCGGGGCCACGTGGGCGTGTACTTGACGAAAGGGCGACGATAGGGAATGCCCCTGGCGGTGGCGTAGCCGACGGCATGTCCCGTTCCCGAGTCCGGAATTCCGGCGACCACATCGACTTCGGTGGTGTCGCGTTTCGCGAGTGTCGCACCGCATCGGTTGCGGGTGACTTCGACATTGATGCCCTCGTAGTTGGAAGCCGGGTAGCCGTAATAAACCCACAAGAACGAACATATCTGGCATCGGCTGCATGGCAGGGTCAACTGCTCGATTCCTTCGGCGGTGAGTCGCACCACCTCGCCCGGTCCCAGGTCGCGAACGAATTCGTAACCGAGATTGGGGAATGCGCAGGTCTCCATCGTGGCGGCGTGGCCGTCGGGATGTCGACCGATGATGAGCGGCGTGCGGCCCAGTCTGTCACGCGCCGCGTACACGCCCTGGTCGGTCAGAAGCAACATCGAGCATGACCCGCGAATCGCTTTCTGGGCGATGGCAATCCCTTCGGCGAATGTCGCCCCTTGATTCATGTAGATCGCGACGACCTCGGTCGGGTTGATTTCGCCCGCGCTTATTTCCGAAAAGTGCGCGGAGCGGAGTCCATAGGCCTGTTTGATCAACTCAGGGGCGTTGTCAATGCGGCCCACGGTTGCGATCGCGTAGGTGCCGAGGTGCGAGCCGATGATCAGCGGTTGGTCCCCCGTATCGCTTATTATGCCGATCCCCATCCTGCCGCTGAGCTTGAGGACATCGTTCTCGAACTTGGACCTGAACTGTGCGTTGGTGATATCGTGGATGAACCTGGTGTGCACCTCGCCGTCGTGGACGGCCAGGCCGCCCCGGTGCGTGCCCAGATGCGAATGATAATCCGTCCCGTAAAACAGGTCGGACACACAGTCGCGCTTGGATACGACCCCGAAAAAGCCACCCATATGTTTAGATGTCGGTTCTCAGTGCCTGCGTTGCACCCTAGCGCCCGCTTCGGCCAACTCAAGCCGGAACTGCATATCGCTACCCGATCCAATTGCCTGGCGTGTGCAGCGGACACACCATCATCGAGGGCACGCGCATTGGTGTCCACGACTTGATTGGCCTTACGGTCAACCGCTCGGGCTTCGAGGACGTTCCGCGGAGCTTTCCGGACTTGAAGAAGGCGCAAATCTACGAATGTCTCGCGTGCAACGAGGATCATCGCACCGAGGCTGACCCGCTGATCGCTGAGCAAATGAGCGAAAGCCTCGCATGAAGTTCTTCCCCCGACCACGACGTGCCCGCCTCTTGTCGCTGTTGAGACGGGGGGCCGGACTTGCGGACAACATCTATCTTGCCTGACTCGCCGCGCCAGCAAGATCGGTTCTCCTGCCCTGATGTCCGAGAATCGGCCTTGCTTCGGGTTGGCCGCCGGGCATAGAAACGGGGCAACCGTCGCCGCAAGCCGGACGACCGGCCACTCCAGGGCCAACGCCGGCTGCGGAACGGCAAAGAAATCTCTACAAGGAATCGGACCCAAGAAACCAAACGAGGCCTCCATGCGTCCTCACATATGAACCCCTATGGCCGCACTCACCACGATTCCTCGTAGCGCGGCCGAGCCGCAACCAAACGTGCCCGCCTTGCCACGAGAGGCTTAGGGCTCTGGAGCTCCGCTTTCCGCCGCGCCGCGGAGGCGCTGCCGCGCAGCGCTGGAAATCTTTCCCTAACTGCACGAAGTGAACAGATGGTGGCACGCGTGAATTCTCGCATGACGAGTTGGGGCGCGAGTAATCCCACTTGCACATTTGTCCGATCGGCAAGAAAGTCCGCTCGTGATCGTTGAAGGCCCACAGGAAGTCCGCCTCGACAAGTGGCTCTGGGCCACGCGGGTGTACAAGACCAGGTCACGCGCCATCGCGGCGTGTCAAGCGGGTCACGTGAGGGTGTCAGGCCAGAGCGTCAAGCCAGCTCACAGGCTCCGGCCTGGCGAGACCTTCACCGTCCGGATCGGCGAACTCACGCGGACCATACGGGTCTTGGCGTTTCCGGACCGGCGCGTCGGACCGAAGTTGGTTTCCCGTTATCTTGAGGACCTCACGTTACCGTCCGAGTATGCCCGGGCGAAAGCGCGGGCGAGCGAGTCTCTGGTTCATCGCCCCAAGGGGCTGGGCCGCCCGACAAAACGCGACCGGCGCTTGTTGGAGTTGATGGGATTCGTCGAGCCCCGCGGGTAGGCGGTTGCTTTGTGGCGGGGTCAGGGTACAGTGGGGCGGTGCGCCTCTTTGCCACGCTGCTTTCGCGACGCAACGACGGATTGATCATCCCGTCCGAGTGCCGACGGCGCGCTTGGCGTTGGCAGTGTCTGGTTTTGGGTCTGGTTATGGCGTTTCACGCGCCTGCGGCGGCGACCCAAACCGACACGCTCGTCTGGCGAGTCGCCGAAGACAAAGTAGATGCCGACATCGAAGGTTGGCCGCTGCGCAAGTTGCTCGAGCGCGTGTCAGCTCAGACACGTTGGCAAATACACCTGGAACCCGGCACGCAGCGCGTCGTCAGCGCCAAGTTCAAGGCATTGAAACCTGGCGAGGCTTTGCGGCGGTTGCTGGGCAATTTGAGCTTCGTGTTTGTGCCTTCAACAAACCGTCCAGCTCGGCTTTTCGTGTTCCATACTTCGCTGCAGACCGCCACGGACATCGTCGCTTCCCCGCCGGACGATTCCGATGACCTAGGCCCGCGCGTGATTCGAGATGAGGTTTTGCTCCGTTTGAAACCCGAAACCACCGCCCGACTTGGTGATTTGGCGAGCCGCGTGGGGGGCGAAGTGATTGGGCAGATCGACGAGCTGCAGGCATACCGACTAAAATTCAAGGACGCTTCGGCGGCAGACGCGGCGCGAGATGTACTCCGTACGGAGAGCGACGTAGGCAGTCTCGAGGCTAACTACGCAACGCCGCGCCCGGACAGGCCCGAAACGCTGACAATGGACAGTGCTCTTCAAGCATTCACGTTGCGTCCACGCACGGACGGCGAACAGACCATCGTGGGTTTGATCGACACCGCGGTGCAAACCGAAGGAACGGTGTTGGGCGGTTTTGTGTTGCCGACCGTCTCCGTGGCCGGAGTGTCGACTTTGCCGACTGACACACCACTGCATGGCAGCACCATGGCGGAGACGATCCTCTACACTCTCGCTCGGTCGCCAGACTCGGACATGGGAACGGCAGTGCGGATTCTGCCGATTGACGTATACGGTGGAGCTGAGAGCACGACTACGTTCGACATCGCCCGTGGCATAGCGGCCGCGGTCAACGGCGGCGCGTCGATCGTGAACCTGAGCCTCGGCGGAACCGGCGAAAGTCCGCTCATCCACGGCTTGATCCAGTCGGCCAGGGAACGTGGCGTGGTCTTCGTGGCCGCCGCGGGGAACGACGCCTCCTCGACCCCAACCTACCCGGCCGCGTACCCCGAAGTCATCGCCGTCACGGCCACCGCGGCCGGCGGCCAGATTGCTTCATACGCAAACAGGGGCGGTTTTGTGGACGTTGCCGCGCCCGGAACAAGCCTGGTTCCATTTGCCGGACAGACCTACCTGGTTGTTGGCACGTCGACAGCCACCGCCAACGTTTCCGCTCTCGCCGCCGGATTCATGTCCGCAACCGGCAAGAGCGGCGCCGAAGTCGAGGCGCGGATACGTCGGACTCTTGCGCTCGATGCAAACGCGGGAGGACCTTAGCCCGCGGCCCCAATCTTACAGCGGGCGGGTCACGCGCACGGCAACATGCGCTGTCCGTGGCAGAGCGAATTTCTTCACTTCCACTGTCACCGAAATCGGCCCAAACTCACCGAGCACCAGATCGGCGATTTCGATGGCCAGTGTCTCCAGAAGTTGACAACTGCGTTCAGCGCAAAAGCCCTGTATGCGGCGACACACCGCATCGTAGTCGATCGACCAGCGCACGTTGTCCTTAACGGCGGCCGCGGTGATGTCAGTAATCATTTCGATCGTCACCAACACGCGCTGCGGCGTCGCGCGCTCAGTCTCGGAGATGCCGATACTACAACTGACCTCAAGATCGCGGATGATAATGGTGCCCATTGATTTTAGAAGAGCATCGGTGCTGATAGCGCCTTTTCGATCAAAACGCGCGTTGGCTGATTGAGCGGCAATGCCAAGGCGTGTTCTGGCTTGAGCCAGCGGAATTCCTGGGCTTCGGCGTTCAAACGCACATGTGCAGTGTCTCGGCAGCGGCACTGGTAATTCAGGAGGATGAAATGCGCGTCTCGGAAAAACTCCGGCGAATTAATGCAGTCCTGAACTAGAGCGAGCCGGATATCAAAAACATCCAGACCGGTCTCTTCCTTCAATTCGCGGCTCAGAGCTTCCGCGGTAGTCTCTCCGTATTCGATCTTCCCGCCAGGGATGCTCCACTTGTCGGACCACTTCGCCGTCCTGACCAAAAGCACTTCCCCGGCGTCATTCCAGATCAACGCGCCCACGGTTGGCACCGGCACACGCTCGTCCCCGGCGGCAGGCGCGACGCCCAGCGCCGACCCTGCCGCCGTGGACTCGAAACCCCCTTGAGCCAGCCGCGCGCGCAGTTGGCCAAGATGCTCGACGATGAGGTCTGGCTTGCTGGCGCTTAACTGCTCCAGGTGATTGTAACCAGTGAGCACCGCGCAGGCGTACACGCCCCCTGCCCGCGCGGTCTCAATATCATGTTCCATGTCACCCACAAAAAGCGTCTCGCGTGGCGCAAGCTGGTGCTCTTCGAGCAGCGACGAGATTCTCGCCCGTTTGTCCCTGACCTCGATGTAAACGCGGTCCAAGTAATCTCCGAATCCCGTCTCCGCCGCCTGAGCCGCGAAATGGTCGCCATGGACGCTGCTCAACAGAAACGTCCTTAATCCGCGCTCGCGACAGAAAACCAGGAACTCGCGCGCGTGCGGAATCTCGACCACCATGTGCTGACATTGCCGAAAGGCCAGGTGAAACCAGGCTTCAAGCCGCGTCATGGTGATGTGCGGGACATGCCGTTTGTAGAACTCGGTGAAAGGCAGACGAAACTCGCGGCGGAACTGATCGAGCGTCATTTCCGCCACACCAGCCTGGCGGAATACATAGTTGCTGGCCTGCAAAACAGCCGGCAGGTCGTCAACCAGAGTGCCAGACCAATCAAGAATGACGTTCCGAATCACGCTCCGCACTCTACCAGCCCACCCGCGGCCGCGCAACCACAGCCGCTCAGACTGCACACTGGACAATTGCCCTCCGCGTCCGCAAATTCCCCGGCAGCAAGCCGGAGCGCCGTGCTCGCGCCTGTGCTACCTACATGAAATTCGCAATTTGCAACGAAGTGTTCGAGGGCTGGAAACTGGAAGACGCCATGACATACGCGGCCCGTGTGGGCTACGATGCCATTGAAATCGCTCCTTTCACAATCGCGCCGCGTGTGACGGATATCAACGCAAAAGAGCGTATGCGCGTGCGTGGCGTCGCTGAGAAAGCGGGCTTGGAGGTTGCAGGCATACACTGGGTCTTGGCGAAGACTCAGGGTTTGCATCTGACTCATCCACACGAGCCTGTTCGGGCTCGCACCTCTCGGTACTTCCAAGCCCTTGTTGATTTCTGCGCCGATCTGGGCGGACGGGTCATCGTGGTTGGCTCGCCCAGACAGCGCAGTCTTTTGCCGGGTGTGACGCAGGCACAGGCATGGGCTTGGGCGGCCGAGACACTCCGCCCGGCGATTGCGCTGGCCGAAAAACGCGCCGTGTCAATCTGCATCGAACCGCTGGCCCCGATTGAGACGGACTTCATCAATACAGCCCACGACGCCATCCGTTTCGTCCGGCAATTCGGCTCGCCAAGCGCCAAGATCATCCTTGATGTCAAGGCAATGTGTTCGGAAGCGCGGCCCTTGACGCAGATCATCCGCCACTCCGCGCCTGATTTCGCCCATTTCCACGCCAACGACCGCAACTTGAAAGGCCCTGGCTTCGGCGATGTTGATTTTCGCCCGATCGCCTCCGCCCTCCGCGAAGTGGAATACAACGGGTACGTGTCGGTCGAGGTTTTCAATTTCGAAGAGGGCCCTGCAGCGATTGCCAGCCGTAGCCTGGCCTGCCTTCGCGAGGCTTTCTCTGGCGCGGCCTGACTAGGGCCAGCTCAATTACGCTAACGATCGGTTGCCAAACTTTCGTGCATATGCATCAAAGTTTGGCAAGAGCACACAGCTGCGCCGGCGCGGGCACCGCGCTTGAGCCGTGGCCTCGCCTGCGCACAACTTCTATTTGACGAACGGTCTGCTGCATCGTACCTGTTCCACAGGACGTTGAGGGGTTTGGAACAGGGAGGGACACCGGACCCGTGGCAATTCGCCATTGGCTGGCGTGGTGTTCTTGAGCCGCGCTGGAGGCTTGGACAGGAGAACGATTACGGTTGATGGAGACTGCCCGGAGCTCGGCCCTTCCACTTCGCACCGCCTGGCGTTCCGTACTGTCGGTAATCGCAAAACGCAAAGCCGCACCCGTGACAGCTTGTTGGTATCGGTTGGGTCGGACGGTACCCGGTGGCATGGCCTGAAGGGCCAATCTAGGGCGCTGAATCGATCCGGCCGCAACGGCGAGCGCGGGGGCAAATCAAGGAGGTCAACAATGAAACATACTGTACTACTTATTCTATGCTCATACTCCGTCTGGATGGCGATTGGGCGCTGTCAAACCGTTATCGCGCGGTGGGATTTCAATACCGAAACCCTGCTGCCTTTCGTTGGGACGGGTACGGCAACATTGGTCGGTGGTGTGAGCGGGACGTTCGCGGTTGGGTCGAGCTCCGACGATGGTTCTGGCAACAACCGCGCATGGAACGTCAGCGGCTTCCCGTCTCAAGGCCAGAATCCGCGTTCCGCCGGCGTGCAATTTGCCGTCGACACTACGGGTTATGAGCGCATCTGGCTGACGTGGGACCAGCGCTTCAGCCCCACGGCCAGTCGCCGCGCCGTTGTGGAATTCTCCGGCGACGCCGCAAACTTCGTCGATGCAATCGCTTTCGATGCGTCCGGTGACGGTTGGACAAACTCAATCGTTGTGGACCTGAGTCTCGAACTGGCGATAGCGAATAACCCGCTGTTCGTGTTCAGGATTCTGTCCGACTTCGGCGAGGGAAGCGAATACATCGCGGCGAAGACCGGCTCGACCTATGGCAGTGGTGGAACGTGGCGGTTCGATCAAGTCGTTATCAAAGGCACCCCGATCGGCACGTATGAAACGCCACCTGCGATCGTGACTCAGCCGCGCAGCCTTTCGCTCCTGGCCGGCAGTCCCGCTGTGTTTACGGTGGAAGCTTCAGGCTCAGAGCCGCTCCAGTACCAGTGGTGTCACCAAAACACCCCATTGTCGGGCGCGACGGAAGCGACGCTCACGCTCCCCAGCATCAACAAGAGCAACGAAGGCACGTACCACGTAGTCGTGAGTAACATCTACGATTCCGTCACGAGCGATGAAGCAACACTGACTGTGTTCACAATGCCGATAGTGCAGTTTACAAATGTGCTGGAGAGATTGGTCCGTCCTGGCGACGCACCGACCAACACGTTCACCGAACACGCCGTGCGCCCCGGAGAGAGCCTTACCATCGCCGTTGCTGTCACGGACGCTGACGGCGGAGTTGTCGCGGTGGAACCGGATGAGTCCGGTGCGCCCCCGAGTGCTCATTGGGATTTCGCCGCCCTCGATGGCGTAGTGGTGACCGGCGCGTTCGAGTTCGAGCCGGGCAATTCAGATGCCGGCCACGCCTATTCGGCGCGGTTGCTGGCGAAGAACGAAGGAGCGACAAACACCGCGATATGGCACATCTACGTACCCAGTCCGGCGGAGCAGCGCGTGATCCTGACCGAATACCTGGCAAATCCGACGTCCGCGCCGGACGCGCCTTTCTTCAATCCTCTGCGTCGTGGCAATCCCGCCGAAAACCCGTCACAACATGATGAGTACATCGAGCTTGTCAATCTGTCTGAGACGGACATCGACCTGCATGGTTGGAGCATCGCCGATGCCTCCCAATCGCGGCACACCTTCCAGAGACCACTCACATTGGCTGCATCAAACGCCTTGGTCGTATATGGCGGACCGGTCGCCGCCAATCCGCCGCTCCTCGACGTTGTGTGCGAGCCGGTTAGCGCCACGGGAGCCGGGCTTTCGCTGAACAACACAGGTGACATTGTTCTGGTGCGCAATGCTGACAGCAACCTGGTCCTGCGCGTTGTCTACACCGATGGGATGGTCGCGTCCGACGGCGCGATGACACGCTATCCGGACGCCGACAGCCCTTTTGTGTCGCACGCCGGAGTTGCGGACACCGCGGCATCGCCGGGCCTGCAGCCGAATGGCATGAGGTGGGACGAATCGGACACGCACCAACCAGATGCCATTGGGGGCCTCACGATTTCCACGGACTCACTGGGAGCGGTGATTCTCTCGTGGGAGAGTTGGTCTGGGGCCACCTACACGGTTTGGGCTGCTGACGGGATTGACGGGCCATACAGAGCCGTGATTGGAGGATTGACCAACGGCAGGTGCGAGAGTCTGGAATACGTCCAGGAGCAAACACGGTTCTATCGCGTCAGTTCGCCCTAGCCGAAGAGATGGATGTGGCCGGAAACGGCGACATAGTCAGTCAGTTCCGCGTTCACGCAGTCATTAGGAGCACGGCGGCTGTCGCGGGCGGCCTGGCTGCCGCGACCGCGGTGTGGACAGGTCCAGCCCTACTGTTTTCCGCCGCGAACCCGTCTGAGCGGCAGTGCGCGACCGCCGGGCGCGCCACAAGCTTGTGCACTCAACAACCACCAATGCGTGCTGGAAAGTAAGATGCTCTCATTTTGGTGAAGTAACTGCGGTTCGACTCGACAGACACGGGAACACCTGAAAATCTGTCCGCGTGCGACAGTCGATTGTGACGCTGGACATGGAAGGCGTATTGACGCCGGAAATCTGGATTGCGGTGGCGGAAAAGACGGGTATTCCGGAGCTGCGCCTCACGACGCGTGATGTAGCCGACTACGACGCGCTTATGCGGGGCCGGCTGAAGCTGCTCGGTGAGCACGGTTTGCGGCTCTCAGACATACAGGCGATGATCGCGCGCTTGGAGCCGCTGGATGGAGCGCTCGATTTCCTGCGCGCGCTGCGGGCATTCACCCAAGTCATCATTCTGTCAGACACATTCGAGCAGTTCGCGCAGTCTCTGCTGCGCCAACTTGAATGGCCGACGCTGTTATGTCACAGGCTGGTGGTGGAGAATGACGCTGTGGTCGGTTACAGGATTCGCATACCCGAGCAGAAGAGGCAGGCGGTGGCGGCGTTTAAGTCCATGAACTACCGCGTGATTGCCGTGGGCGATTCGTACAATGACACGGCGATGCTGCGAGAGGCTGACACCGGTTTTCTGTTCAGAGCGCCAGAGGCAGTGCAACGGGCGTTTTCACGATTCCGGGCTGTTGAAACGTATCCAGAGCTGCTGCGCCTGATCCGTGAAGCACACGAGACCGCGGCGGTCAGTCCTCTGGCTTGATGTCGCGGTTAACGAGGTCCTGCACGGCTTGCGCGGGGTTCTTGTCCTCGTACAAGATGGCGTAGACCTCGTAAAGAGCCTGCGCAAGCCGCGCGACCTCGCGCGTCCGGACAAGCGGCAACCGCTGCGGTTGGAATGCCGCGGACCACTTCGAACGCCAGTGTGGGTCCCGACAGGGCCACGCGTTTGGCATGTGGGGCTGTAGCGCGCAACACGCCGCTCATTGTCAGTCCCGATTCATATTCAATGCCCTTTGTCACGCTCACAACGATTCCGGTGAATCGGGCCAGAACCCGGCTTACTTCGCGGAACGCGCGAAGGGACCGCCATGACAACAACCTCGCCTTCCGACGCCGCTTTTTCGGCCGACGGCTCGATCCGCAAGTCGCGTGGCAGGCTGATTTCGGGGAGGTACTTCTGGTTGCAGCCCGTGGCGGCGATCGCCATCAAGTTGGGCGTGTCATGATCCCACAATGTGAGTTCGTGTCCCCCGGCGCGCAGATGTCGTGCCAGAGCGGTGCCCCACGCGCCAGCGCCCAACATGGCGATTCTCATGGGTCGGTCCTAGTCGGTGGCGTTGTTTTTGTCGGTGTCGCGAGTCGGGTCGCCCGGTGCTCAGTGCCATTTCTAAGGCGTTTGAGGTTGGGACGGTGCCGATAGATGGCCATCGCGGCAAGCACGGCTGAAAAGGCGATCATTGTGCCGCTGCAGCGTGTTGCCCAAACGAGGAGAGGCAACGCCACCGCCGAGCTGACTGAAGCCAGAGAGACGTATCGGCTCAGCAAGAAAACCCCTCCCCAACAAAGGAGCGCCAGAAAAAACGCAAGCGGCACCAAGACCACGAGGACGCCGGCTGAGGTCGCAATGCCTTTGCCGCCCTTGAACCGCAACCAACATGTGTAGTTGTGACCCAGGATGACAGCCACGCCTGCCATAACGGTTAGCGGCTCGATGGTCGGACCAGAGACGAGCGTGGTCGCAATGCGCGGCAGACCCCACGCAGCCAACACGCCTTTGAGGGCGTCGACAGCCAATACGAGGATGCCGGCTGGCTTGCCCAAAACCCGGAGCGCATTGGTTGCGCCGATGTTGCCGCTGCCCAGAGCTCGCAAGTCCACACCTCGGGCTCTGCCTATCAGATAACCAGTCGGCACCGAGCCAATCAGATAAGCTGCCAGCGCCACGCCGAGGAACAACGCCGCGACCACGTCCTGGACTGTAAGGCTTTGACAAGGTTTGTCCAACAAACTCGCTGGTTCTAGATTGGCCTGTGCAACGGCCAGGGTGAGGACGTATACTGAAGGCAGCGATGCTATGAGCACACAAGAGTCGAATGCCACAATGGCCCTATTCCTGGACCTCGAGAACATAGCCATTGGCGCCCGTGACGCTCACTTCTCGCGATTCGACATCCGAAAAGTGACTGAACGGCTGCTACTCAAAGGGCACATTGTAGTGAAGAAAGCCTACTGCGACTTCGATCGCTACAAAGAATTCAAACGCGACCTGCATGAGGCGGCATTCGAGCTGATTGAAATCCCGCACGTGCGGCAGTCCGGGAAGAACTCCGCTGACATCCGGATGGTGGTTGACGCGCTCGACCTCTGTTACACGAAGGGACACGTGGACACTTTTGTGATCCTGAGCGGCGATTCGGATTTCTCGCCGCTCGTTAGCAAGCTGCGCGAGAACGCCAAGAAGGTCATCGGCGTCGGTGTGCGTAAATCGACTTCGGACCTGTTCCTGAACAATTGCGACGAGTTTCTTTTCTACGACGACCTGGTTCGACCCGAACCGGCAAAGAGCCGACAGCGTGAACAGGCTGTAACCGCGACAGGGACGCAGGACGACAAAACCGCGACACTGTCCAAAGCGCTCGATCTCGTGGCTGAAACGATCGAGGCTCTCAGCGAGGAGCGTGAGGGGGATGAGCGCGTCTGGGGTTCGATGATCAAGCAGGCGATCAAGCGGCGGGACCCTGGTTTCAGCGAGCGGGCTTGTGGTTTTCGTTCGTTCAACGAGCTGCTTCTGGAGGCGCAGCGGCGCGGTCTGCTCAAGCTCGACGCTGACGAGAAGTCCGGAGGATACACCGTGCGGCTGGCGAGCTGAGGTTTCAGGCCGGCGCCATCTTCACCATGCGGTCCCGGGCAGCGCGCTTGCGCCGCACCGCGTCGAGTATCTTCTTCCGGAGCCGGAGGTTTTTGGGTGTGGCTTCGACGTACTCGTCGGTGCCGATGTATTCCAGGGCTCTTTCCAGGCTCATTTTGAGAGGTGGTTCCAGTTGGATTCCCACACCCTCGCCCTTGGAGCGCATGTTGGTCAGGTGTTTGACCTTGCACGGGTTGACTGGAATGTCGCTCTCGCGTGAGTTCTCGCCCACGATCATCCCCCGATACACGCGCTCGCCCGGCTCAATGAAGAGACGCCCCCGTTCCTGGTTGGCGTTGAGTGCATAGGAGGTTGCGATGCCCTTCTCGATGCTAACCAGGGAACCGTTCTTGCGAGCTGGAATCTCGCCACGGTCCGGACCGTATTCGTGGAACAAATGGCTCATTACGCCCAGTCCGCGGGTCAGGTTGACCAGGTCTGTTTCGAAACCGATCAGTCCTCGCATGGGGATGAGGGACTCGATGCTGACCTGGGCGTTGTGATTGGTCAGGTGTGATATCTCGGCCTTTCGCCAGGAGAGGTTCTCAAGCGCGGGT
>JAXDCU010000017.1:0-8032 GCA_034677645.1 Verrucomicrobiia bacterium | reverse complement strand
TCCTCGTCGTGGTTGTCGGCTCGGCGCGCGATCCCAACTTCTGGCGCGCGGCGGACCAACGCGGCGACGCGCTGCTGCGCAAGGGCCAGTTCGCGGAGGCCGCGAAGACTTACCGAGACCCGCTGCGACAGGGCGTCGCGTGGTATCGAGCAGCGGACTTCGACGCGGCGGCGCGGGCGTTCGGGCGAGTGCTGGACGCCACGGGCGCGTTTAACCAGGGCAATGCTCTTCTGATGCGCGGCGCATATGACAAGGCCATTGCCAGCTATGACAGCGCGCTGAAGTCGCAGCCGGGGTGGATTCTGGCCGAGGAGAACCGGGCGCTCGCGGTGGCGCGCCGCGAACGCGTGAAGAAGGAAGGCGGTGACGTCGCTGGCGATCAAACCGAGTTGGACGACCTCGTGTTCGATCTCAACCGAAAGCCTGGTGGACAGGCAAGCGAGGAGGAGGGCAACGCGCTTATGTCGGAGGCCGAATTGAGCGCGCTCTGGCTGCGGCGAGTGCGGACGACACCGGGTGACTTCCTACGCGCTAAGTTCGCGTACCAGGCGGCGCGGAGCAAACAGAAGGGCCCGGAAGAGCAACAGGAGGGCGCGCGATGAAGAAGTTGGGCGCCATCCAACGTGTTGCGGAGCGGACTTCCCGTGCGTTGCATCGCTTGCTTCCGGTCGGCCGACGCTTGACGAAACCTACAGCGCAAGCCGTCTGCGGCGACGGCGGATTGGGCGTCAGCGATACCTCGGGTTGGAAACTTCCGCTACGGGTAGCGCGCTTGTCCGCCCTCGTCGCGCTTGTTGCGGCCTCTTCGACTCTCCACTCAGCCGAGCCGTTTGTTCGGACCACACTGTCAACGAAAGGCGACATCTGGGTCGGGCAGCGGGTGACCGTCTTGGTCGAGTTGCTGTCGCCGGGATTCTTCTCGGGCACGCCGGTGTTCGACGTACCGCGCGTGCCCGGCGTGATCCTCTTCAAGCCCGATGAGAGGCCCGTCCTCAACACTGAAACCGTTGCGGGCGTCAGCTATGCCGTCCAGCGGCATGAACTGGCCGCGTTCCCGCAGCGGCCTGGCCAGGTGACCATTCCACCGTTCAAGGTGCGGTTCGCGACCCGCGAAGGCGCAGCGTCGCCCGTCGAACAACGCCTGACATCGGAGGCCGTCGTCTTCGACGCCAAGCCGCCGCCCGGCACCGAAGGATTGTCCACGCTGATCAGCGCGCGGGATTTGGAGGCGAAGGAGTCTTGGCAACCCGAGCCGGGCGCGGCGAAAGTGGGCGAGGCGTTTACGCGCACGATCACGTTCGCCGCGCCGAATGTGCCGGCCATGCTGTTTCCGTCGTTGCCGGCGGCAACAGTGGCCGGCCTTGGGATTTATCAGAAAGAACCCGAAGTGCGCGACCGCACTGAACGCGGCGAGCAACGCGGCGAGCGTATCGAGAGAATCACCTACATCTGCGAACGCCCCGGCCAGGTCCGGTTGCCAGCAATGAAACTGAAGTGGTGGGATTTGGACGACCGGCAACTCAGAACCATCGAGTTCCCGGCGCGCGTGTTCGACATTTCACCGAATCCGGCGCTCGCTTCGTTGGGCCTAGAAGGACCAGAGCCAAGGGACGATGCCAAAATGCTCCGCGCGACAATTGGTTTCAGTGTGGGTGTGCTGTTGTTGGCCTTCGTGGGTTGGTGGATGTGGTCACGAGGGTCAGATTGGTGGCAGTGCATCGTGGCATTCTGGCGGCCGATTCACCTCGCGCCGCTCAACCCGACAGGCACTGGCGGTCGTCCGCATGCGCTGGCACGCGCCACAGCTCAAACCTTCGCCGGCAATCACCGCTCCATTCAGTCAGACCAGTCACAGACCATCACAAGAACAAACGCAGGGAACAAGCCATGAAACAACAAACAACAGCAATAAAGCGCGCTGGCGCCTGGGCTGCGGTTGGCTCGGTGCTGGCGGTCGGAATCCTGCTGTCGGCCAGGCCGGCACAGGCGGCGGGCGCGCAGCCCGCCACCACCAAGGCTACGCCAGGCAAACCCAACATCCTGGTCATCTTTGGTGATGACATCGGCGTCTGGAACATCAGCGCCTACCACCGCGGCATGATGGGCGGGCGGACGCCCAACATAGACCGCCTCTCCGCCGAGGGCGCGCTGTTCACGGACTACTACGGCCAGCAGTCCTGCACGGCGGGGCGCGCCGCCTTCATTTGCGGCCAGTGTCCCTTCCGCACCGGGCTGCTCAAGGTCGGCATGCCTGGAGCCAAGCAGGGCATCCAGGCCAAGGACCCTACAATCGCCGAGCTGCTCAAGCCCCTGGGCTACGCCACAGCCCAGGCCGGCAAGAACCATCTGGGCGACCTCGACGAGATGCTGCCGACCAACCACGGCTTCGACGAGTTCTTCGGCAACCTCTACCACCTCAACGCCGAAGAGGAGCCCGAGGACCCTGACTACCCGAAGAACCCCGAGTTCCGTAAGCGCTTCGGCCCGCGCGGCGCCATCAAGGCCACGGCCGACGGGAAAATCCAGGACACCGGCCCGCTGACACGCAAGCGCATGGAGACTGCCGAGGAGGAGTTTCTGGCCTTCTCCCTGGACTTCATCGAGCGGTCGGCGAAGGCCGGCAAGCCGTTCTTCCTCTGGCACAACACCACTCGCATGCACGTCTGGACGCGCCTCTCCCCCAAATGGGAGAACAAAAGCGGCTACGGCCTCTACGCCGACGGCATGATGGAGCTCGACGATGTCGTCGGGCGGCTGTTGAAGAAGCTCGACGACCTCGGCATCGCCGACAACACGATCGTCCTGTTCACGACCGATAACGGCGCTGAAATCCTGTCGTGGCCGGACGGAGGCAACACGCCGTTCCACGGCGAGAAGGGCACAACCTGGGAGGGAGGCATGCGCGTACCGGCGCTCGTCCGTTGGCCCGGTGTCATCAAGCCCGGCACAATCTTCAACGAGGTCATGGCACACGAAGATTGGATGCCCACACTTCTCGCAGCCGCGGGTGATCCGGACGTCAAGCAGAAGCTCCTCAAGGGACACATGGCCGGCAACAAAACTTTCAAGAACCACCTCGACGGCTACAACTTCCTGCCTTTCTTCAAAGGCGAGGCGGAGAAGTCGCCACGCCGCGAGATTTTCTACTTCGACGACAATGCCAACCTCAACGCGCTCCGTATCGACGACTGGAAGGTCAGTTTCAAAATCATGCAAGGGAATATCGCGTTGAGTACAATGGTCCAGCCCAACACGCCAATCGTGATCAACCTGCGCGCAGACCCGTTCGAGCGGTTTGCCTTCGAATCCGGGATGTACAGCCGCTGGGCCGCCGACAAGTTTTGGATTTACGTTCCCGCTCAGATGGCCGTCGGCATGTTCGTCCAGAGCCTCAAGGAGTACCCGCCCAGCCAAAGGTCCGGGAGTTTCAGTGTGGACCAGGTGTTGGAGGCGCTGCAGACGGGTACCGCCGGCGCGGGCAAATGAGCCGATGTCTGTAGGACGTTCCTCGCCCCGGGCGCGCCGACGCGCCCGGGGACAAGGAGATGAAGACCATGAGAACAAGCATGCTCGCGGGCCTGTTCGCCGTGGCGGTGACATTCACCGCTCGCGCGGCCGACCCGCTGCTTTCCTGGAACGACGGCGCGGCGAAGCAGGCGGTCCTCCAGTTCGTCGAGAAGACGACGACCGGTTCGTCCGACTTCGTACCGCCGCCGGCCCTGGCCCGCGCTTCTGCCTCCTCGTCCACCACACCGACGCCGAACGTGAATTGGCTTACGACCGCAGGTCCAGCATCGGGCGACTCGACAAGGGCCTCGACGAGGCTCAAGCCAAACGCTGGACGGTCGTGGACATGAAAACCGACTGGAAACGCGTGTTCGCGTTCGAGAAACATTGATATGACCCCTATCGCACGCGGTGTCAACCGAAGGACCCTATAGCTGGTGGCCTCGTTGCTGCTGGTGGGAGGTTGCTCCAGCATCGGTCCCGGTACCGTCGCCCGTGATCGGTTCGATTAGAGCACGTCGATAGCCGATTCCTGGAAGAGGCAAGACATGAAGAATACGACAACAAGACTGTATCGCGCCGGCGCCCGGGGCATAATTGGCTCGGCACTGGCAGCAGGAACATTATTCACCGGCGGGGCGACCGCGCAGGAAGTGCTGCCGGTTCCGCCCGCGCCCTTCAAGGGAAGCATCGGACTGAGCGCGAAAGACTCCAAGTCCGATTTCCCCAAACCGGTGGAAGCACTCAAGGGTGTGCCCAACATCGTGCTGATTCTGCTCGATGACGTCGGCTTCGGCGCATCCAGCACGTTTGGCGGGCCGTGTCAGACGCCGACACTGGACCGACTGGCCAAGAGTGGGCTGCGCTACACGCAGTTCCACACCACGGCGTTGTGCTCGCCGACGCGCGCCGCGCTCCTCACGGGGCGCAATCATCACTCGGTTCACACTGGCGTGATCATGGAGCAGGCCACCGGCTTCCCAGGCTACGACAGCCTCATGGGCAAGGACACGGCGACCGTGGCCGAGATTCTGAGGCAGAAGGGCTGGAACACGGCCTGGTTCGGCAAGAACCATAACGTACCCGACTGGCAGACCAGCCAAGCAGGCCCGTTCGATCTCTGGCCGACCGGGCTGGGCTTCGAGAAGTTCTATGGGTTCCTTGGCGGCGAGACGAGCCAGTGGCGGCCCGCCGTGTTCGACGGCACCAAGCCTGTCGAGCCGTACATGGGTAATCCGGACTACAACTTTGACTACGACATCGCCGATCAGGCCATCGCGTGGTTCCGTAACCAGAAGGCGGTTGCACCCGAAAGACCGTTCTTCCTCTATTACGCCCCGGGGGCCACTCATGCGCCGCACCATCCCAAGAAGGAGTGGATCGCGAAATACAAGGGCCAGTTCGACCAGGGCTGGGACAAGGTTCGAGAAGAGACACTGGCGCGGCAGAAGAAGGTGGGGATCGCGCCGGCCAACACGCAGTTGACCCCCCGCCCCGCGGCCCTCCCGGCTTGGGACTCTCTCAAGCTCGACGAGCGGCAGCTCGCCGCCTACATGATGGAAATCTATGCCGGCTTCCTCGAACAGACGGACTACAACGTCGGCCGCGTTTTGGACGCCATAGAGAAGCTGGGGCAACTCGACAATACGCTGGTGATTTACATTTGCGGCGACAACGGCGCCCGCGCCGAGGGAGGTAGCTACGGGACCTTCAACGAGATGGCGCACCTCAACGGGATCGACGAAGGCTACGAGTTGATCCTCAAGCACAAGGACGATCTCGGGAAGTGGAACTCTCATAACCACTATCCCATGGGCTGGGCCCACGCGATGGACGCGCCGTTCCAGTGGACCAAGCAGATCACCTCGCACTACGGCGGCACCCGCAATGGGATGGTCATCTCCTGGCCTGCCCGCATCAAAGACCGGGGTGGCATCCGCCCCCAATGGCACCACACCATTGACATCGTGCCGACCGTCCTGGAGGTAACCGGCCTCGCGCAGCCGGCCATGGTCAACGGGGTGGCGCAGAAACCGATCGAAGGCGTGAGTATGGCGTATTCGTTTGACGATGGAACGCTGCCGTCGGCGCGCCGCACTCAGTACTTCGAGATGTTCGGCAACCGCGCCATCTATCACGACGGCTGGGTGGCATGCACAACCCCGAAGCTCGCGCCCTGGGAGGACGTCACGATGGTTCCTGCGGCGGCCAAGATTGATGTGATCAGCGGCTACAAATGGGAACTGTACCACGTGGCGGAGGACTTCAGTGAGGCGCTCAACCTGGCCGATAAGGAGCCCGAAAAGCTCCACGAGTTGCAGTTGCTCTTCTACGCCGAGGCAGCCAAGTACAACGTGCTCCCGCTGGATGACAGTAAGGTCGCACGGCTGGACGTACGCATCCGACCCAGCCTGACGCGCGGCCGGACCGACTTTACGTATTGCGGCAGCCTGTCGCGTATTTCGGAAGGGGCGGCGCCAGACGTGAAGAACAAGTCCTTCCGCATTACTGCCGAGGTGGTCCTGCCCAAGGGCAGCGAACGGGGCGTCGTCATGACCCAAGGCGGCATGGCGGGCGGCTGGGCGCTGCTCTTCAAGGACGGCAAGCCGGAGTTCCACTACAATACCTTGAACTTGGCCCACTTCGACATCGCTGCCAAGGAGGCCCTGCCCCCGGGCAAGCACACTCTCGTTTTCGATTTCCATTACGACGGTGCCGGCCTCGGCAAGGGCGGTGACGGAACGCTCAGCGTCGATGATAAGCCTGTCGCCCGGGGCCGCATCGCCAACACCGTCCCTCTGCGGTTCAGTCTCGATGAGGGCCTCGATGTGGGTGAAGACACCGGCACGCCCGTGAGCATGGACTACGATGTGCCGTTTAGGTTCACCGGCCAGATCGAAAAGGTGGTCATCAACTTGGGCGAGCTCAAACTTACCGCCGCCGACCAGAAGGCGCTGGAAATGGCTGCAGACAGGAGCCGGACCAGCGAGTAAGACTACCAACAGAAAGAAGTTATACCATGCAACAAGAAATTGCGGAAATCCGTGCCGGTGCCACCGCTCCGGCCGTGTCAGACATTGCGCACGCGCCGCGATGTGCCAAGCCGTGTGGCGCGTCGCACCTGGCAGCGAGTGCTCTGATCTTCGCCGCCTGCCTGCTGACCGGCTGTGAGTCCGCCACGGCAACCGGCGTGCTTAAGTCCGCCCCTGCGGACGCCGCCAATCCCGTCATCATTTGTGTGGCGGACTTCGAACTCGACGTTCAGAACATCCAGCACGAGGACGGTATTCTGTTTATCCGGCCTGGACCAATTGGCCGGGTCAGCCGGCGCGTGTCCGGGGAGTCCCAGGACCCCGAAGCGCGGGCGCGCAAATTGGTTGAGCTGATGGCCCAATCGCTCGTGAAGGAACTGAAGCAGGCGGGCTTCGCCGCCACCCGGTTGTCGCCTCACGCGCGGCTGCCAGCCTCAGGATGGTTGGTGCGCGGCGTGTTTACTGAAGTCCAGGAAGGCAACCGGGTCCGTCGGGCGATGATTGGCTTTGGCGCGGGCCAGACCGACGTTCAAGTTGTGGTTGGCATCGATAACCTTTCCCAGGGCGCGCCCCAGCCGCTCTATGAGCTGGAGACCGAGGCACGGAGCGGCAAAGCCCCGGGCGCGGCCCCAACGCTAGTTCTTAGCCCTTACGGTGCCGCCGCGCGCTTTGTCATGGCCGGCAAGGACCTTGAGAAGAACGTCAAACAGACCGCGACTCAAATCGCCGCCCAAGTCAAGACGCGCGTCGGAGAAGGCAAGTAAAATGAAAAAGACTTAGCGAAAACAGAACAGATCAAGTCCAGGAAGTCTGCGTGTACTTGTCGCCGGATTATTCCACAGTACAACAACCAATCAAATAACCAAGTTACCACAATGAAACAGCACTTATCGTCCATCTCCATTGCCGCGTCCGTACTCGTCCTAGCCGGCATCCATTACACCCGCGCCGAGGAAGGCGGCGGCGGCCATTACGCTCCGGGCGCAGCCGCGTCATTCGCGGATATGTTGCCGGGCAAGCCCGCGTTCGCCGTCGCCAATTATTTCATGGGCTACGACGGCGGTGCCAGCGGGAGCCAGCCGCTGCCGTTTCCGGTTCATGGGAACATCGCGTTCGACGTCAATTCACAGGCGTACTGCGATTCGGTGCTGGCCTTATACGAAACACCACTTAAGTTGGCAGGGGCTGATTACGGGCTAGGCCTCGCCGTCCCGTATATCTGGCTGGAAGTGGATGGCAAGGTCACCGGGCCGCTCGGCAACACGATGAATATGCGGAACACGGCCAACGGCCTGGGCGACATCACCCTCTATCCGTTCATGCTCGGGTGGAAGAAGGGCGACTTCAAAGCCGGGCTCTGGTTTGGCGTTTATGCACCCACGGGCGACTACGACAGAGGTCGGTTGGCCAACGTCGGCAAGAATTACTGGACCTTCGAGCCGACGGTGTCAGTCAGTTGGCTGAGCAGCAAGATCGGTTTGGAAGCAACCGCG
>JAXDCU010000016.1:0-10138 GCA_034677645.1 Verrucomicrobiia bacterium | reverse complement strand
AGTGCCGGGGTCGTTCCAGACAACAAGCAGATCGCCCGGGGACGGTATTCGGGCGACTGTCGCCGGCGATTCAGGCGAGACCAAACCACTGGGCTCCGGCGTCGCCCAAGTTTCCCCCAGGTCGGTTGACTCGCTGAAATACCGGCAACCTAGTTTGGTGCGGATCACCATCCATAGCCGGTTGGTGCTGACTTCCACGACGCCGGGTTCCATGAAGTTGACGCGACTGCCTCGCGTCTCAAGGTCCAGCACGCTGCGTCCTCGGCGCCACGTTATTCCCAAGTCGTCGGAGATATAGACTATAACCTTGCCCGGCTCCAATCGGCCATTGGCAAAACCGTGCAGCGCGGTGGGCATTACCAGCCGGCCGCTCGACAGTTGAATGATCCGACAGTTATTAACCACGTAATAGCCCACTTCATCAACGATGCTCACGTTTATGACCATGACCTGGTCCAGACCGAACAGCAAGGATGAATTGACTATTAGGCTGTAATTGTCTACTCTGCTTCAGTGAACTCATTACTCAGTCTGTCCGTCGCCCAACTTCGCAAGGTTATTGCTATTAAGGAGAAGATCGAGGCGCTTGATAATGAACTCCAGTCAGTACTCAATGTCGCCCCTCAAGCTGGCAAGCTGTCAGTTGGCATGGGGCGCAAGAAGCGGACGATGTCCGCCGCCGTGCGCGCGAAAATGGCCGCTGCCCGAAGAGCTTGGTGGGCAAAGCGGAAGAAGACGGCAACTGCGCAGCCCGTGAAGAAGAGTGGAAGAATCAGCGCAGCGGGAAAGAGGCGCCTTTCGATGGTTGCAACTGCCAGGTGGGCGAAGATCAAAGCCGCGGGAAGAAAGTCACTAAAGGTGTCGTGACGTACTCGTCCTGCTCGGCAAACTCCAATGTTCCCGATCGGCGGGCGCCTGGCGGACAGAAGACCCTTAAGAGAGTCTCGCGGCGGACGGACGCGTGATTACGGTCGTGCCCGTTGTGTGACGACGCCTCGCTGCTTATCGTTTTTCCTCCGACGCAACACCACACCGCCGAGGAAGGCCAAAACGCCAGTAATGGCAAACGAACTGGGCTCCGGAACGGCATGAGCTCCTACGTTGTCCATCCCGTGGTAGGCAAAACTTGCATCGGTATCGAACGTCACATATGTGAATGGTTCAGTAGTAGTGAAGCCGCGAAACTCGGTTTTGTCTGTACTAGGCAAGTACATGACGTAAGACTCCCCTCGGTCTGTCGAAACCAAGATTGACTTGCCAACATCTGAGGAGTGCGGATTGATATCGGCTCCCCATGACGTGACAGGCGAACTGAAGCTTATTGTGAGTATGTTCGCTGGATTGTTCACCAACCATGCGGCGAGATACTCTGTACCGTCCACGACGGTAAGCACGCTTGCGGCTGCGCCGGGGTGGGCATTCAGAAAAAGCTGTCCGTATTGCGGTGTCGAGTAAGTGATGGCTCCGCGCGTGACTCCCGGGCTGTCCAGCTCGAGATCAACTGTCAAATCATTGAAGTTGTCAACAATGCTTGGCGGGCCGCCCGCGGCCGTCTCCCATGCCGTCCTATCTGCAAAGTTGAACAGGGCCGCGTGAATTACCTGCGCCGAGAAAGCGAACGCAGTCAGCACCACTAGTGACAGCTTTCGCGCTGACAGGAACGATAGCCATCCAACTCGCGGAAATGTCACCGGGCACAAGCCGTTTCTTTCACCTCTGGGCAGACCACTAGCATTAGCATTCATCTGCGTTCTTTTTGCGAAAGTGAGATTATAGTGACAGCGTGTCAAGGCGAAAGACCGGTGATCATGGCGCAGTTATGACTGCCCGGTAGAAGCGCTGCCCGTCCGCGGCCTCGTAGTCGGTACAGGTCCAACCTCTTTCCGCCGGCGTTTGGGTTATTAGCGGGTTCCACGTTTTCAAGTCAGTGGACACTTCAATTCGACATGGCCAGCCAGGCTCGGACTTGACCCTCAGCTCGGCGACTCCCCATTGCCAGACCACATTCTCAAACTCGGGCGGGTCCGGGAGTTGAATTCCTCCCCGCATTATGGCGAGATTAACGTTGTTGTAAGCCGCTATCGCGATCACGTTCTTGACACCCGGCCGAACAATCCCTTGACCATAGGTGTTGTCCCCCCAGGCGACAACAGTCCCATCCGACTTCAATGCCAGGCTGTGCACCCTGCCGGCGGCGACGGCGGTTACGTCCGTCAGATCAGCCGGCACGGTTGTCTGTCCCGCGGAGTTGTCACCCCAGGCGACAACCGTGCCATCGTTCTTGAGCGCCACCGAATGAATGGCGCCCACGGCGATGGCCTTCACGTCGGCGAGGTCGGGCGGAACGGTCACTTGTCCGTAGGAATCGTCGCCCCAGGCGAAGACCGTGCCTGTGCGCGTCAGCGCAATGAAATGCGAGTCGCCGGTCGCGATTTGGACAATGTCTTCGTATGTCGCGGGCGGATACGAGCCGACAATCCAGGCGCCGATGGTGTGGTCTGACAGAAGCACGATTGAGTGGGCGTAGCCAGCGGCGACGGCGATCATGTTTGAGAACGCGGTGGGGACCTGCGTGGCGTCGTTGAACGCGACGGGAGGCCATCCTGTGACCAGGCCATTGTTCCGCAGTGCGAGGCTGTGCATTCCGCCCGCTGCGATGGCCACAACGTCGGTCAAGTCCGCCGGGACGTCGGTCTGGCCCGCGGAGTTGTCACCCCAGGCGATCACCGTGCCGTCCGGTTTCAGGGCCAGCGAGTGTGCCAGGCCCGCAGCCACGGCCACAGCCTGCAAGCCGGGCGGGACCTGCGTTTGGCTGGCCGTTGAATCGCCCCACGCCACCACGGACCCGGCTTCGGGAAGTGGCGGGTTGGTGACGACAAGCGTCGCGACACGGCTCGTGACCGAGCTGAAATCGTTGCTCAGTTCGAAGTGGTAGCGGCCGGCCTGGTTCTCCTGAACCGCGGGCAGGAACAGCGAAGTGTTGACGCCGTCGGGCGCGGGCGCTTCCTCGAAGAACCACTGTGTCGACCGCGGATGCGTGCCGTCCACAGTGCTCGCCAGTGTGACGTTCCACCCGGCCCGGACGGTCTGATCACGCGGCTGGGCCTGGATGGCAACCGGGATGTCGGGGAGTTGGAGGTTGTCATAGATGCCCGCCTCGATCTCCATCCGAGGCCACGGGCCCACATCGAGCATCACCCACTCGATCGGCACCTCTGACCAGTGAGGCTGGGTCAGGCTGCGCACTTCGCCGTTTGGCGTGACGATGCTGTTTGTGACCTGGCTCCATTCCTGGTTGAAATCGAAGATGATCTGGTAGAAACCGCCGGCAGGCGTGAAGGTGCCGAGCGAGCCACCGTGGATACCTCCCGCGCCCCGCCACGCATTGATGACAAACTCCTGAGGGGTGTCGACGAAATCGCTGTTGAAGGTCGCCTGGAAAAGCACTCTCTGGTAGTTCGCGTCCGGACCCTTCCCGAAACCCATTGCCAACCCGCCGCAATGGGCCCAGTACCGTGTCGAGGGGTCGTCCGGATCATGCACTGATGGCTGCGGGAAGAACATGACTGAAATCCGCACCGCGCCGTCCGCCTTTGTCAGTGGCCGGGGCAGCAAGTAGACTGCACCGCCGTTGTAGGTTGTGCCGCTGGCGTTCATCTCGAAAGGAGTCGCCAACGCCTGGCTTCCCCCCACGCCGCGTCCCGCCACAACCGTCGGAACTCCACCCTCGGTATCCCCGTAGTATTGAGCGTTGGAAATAAACGGGGGCGGCACACGCTGGCCCGCAACGTCGTTCGGCCCATCGAAATCGAAATGCTCGGCCAAAGTGGCAACTCCCAGTCCCATGCCGAAGGCTAGAAGAAAATGTTGCAGGCGCTGTGAGAAGCATCGCCAACCAAATGAACGAGCTGTGTGGAATTTCATTGTGTTCAGTTGAGCTTTCCGCCTTGAAGACCCATAGGAGAAGGTTCCATTTAAGCTGAGCGGAGGCTCGTTTGACCTGAAGCTTTTGTCAAGGCGAAGATAGGCCTCCGAGTCGACTCACTGTGAAAGACACCGAGAGGTGAGAATGGGATAGGCATCAATGGATACGCCGATACGCGATACGCTAGGCTGTGTTGGAATGTCGTTGACGATGAGTGGATGGGAGGTAAAGTAGATGGCTCACGTGTTTCAAACGACTCGTGAGGAGTACGGAAGTATTGAGAGATTGATAGACGAAAGAGAACATTTATGGCTGTGAAAGTTGCGATCAATGGTTTCGGGCGGATTGGCCGGCTGGTCTATCGCGCCATGGCGGAACAGGGAATGATTGGCAAGGACGTCGATGTTGTCGCCGTCGGCGATATCGTCCCTGCGGACAATCTTGCCTATTTGCTCAAGTACGACTCGATCCAAGGCCGGTTCGATGGCACGACCGGGAGCAAGGTGTCAGACGAGGCCAAAGCCAAGGCGCTCGCCGTCGGAAAGAAAGCCCAGGACGCGGAACCGGACATTCTGGTCGTGAACGGCCGCGAGATTAGAGTCGTGAGCGCAAAGACGCCCGCCGAGCTGCCGTGGAACGCGATGGGCGTCGAGGTTGTTATCGAGTCCACTGGTTTGTTCACCGATGTCGAGAAGGCCAAGGGGCACCTGGCCGCCGGCGCAAAGCGCGTCATAATCACCGCTCCAGCCAAGGGCGACTGCCCCACCCTGGTCATGGGTGTAAACCATCAGACCTATGATCCAGTCAAACACAAGATTGTGTCGAACGCGTCCTGCACAACGAACTGCTTGGCGCCGCTCGTGTACGTTCTGCTCAAGGAAGGCTATGGTGTCGAAGAAGGGCTCATGACAACCATCCACTCGTACACCGCCACACAAAAGACGGTGGACGGCCCGAGCAAGAAGGATTGGAAAGGTGGGCGCACGGCCGCCATCAACCTTATCCCATCCACGACAGGCGCGGCAAAGGCCGTCGGCCTGGTTCTGCCCGAAGTCAAAGGCAAGCTCACCGGCATGGCTTTCCGCGTGCCCACGCCGACAGTGTCGGCGGTTGACCTCACCGTTCGAACGGTGAAGGAAACCAGCTACGAAGCCATCAGCGCCGCGATGAAGAAAGCGAGCGAAAGCTACCTGAAGGGCATCCTTGAGTACACGGAAGACCAAGTGGTAAGCAGTGACTTCATCCACAGCGCGGCTTCATCGATCTACGACAAGGGGAGCGGCATTGAACTGAACAAGCGGTTCTTCAAACTGGTGAGCTGGTACGACAACGAATGGGGCTATAGCTGCCGCGTTGGCGACTTGCTCAAGTTCATGCTCGGCAAAGGCATTTAAAAGGCGCCTGACAGCGTCACATTAGTCAAACGGCAGCCCTTCCACGGGCTGCCGTTTCGTTTGTGGCCGATTCGAATTGAGCCAATCGAAAGGCCTTCAGGAGCTGACGAGCGTCTTTCGGCTTCAAGCCCGCCGGGATTCCCCGCCACGTCCACCTAACAAAGACCACGCACGCTTGATGATCCATCCCGATCGACCAAGAGCGGTTTGGGCGGCAGCGTAATCGGCGCCAGTCAGCTCCTGCACGATCCGCACCGCCCGGTCGCGCAGTTTCGCATTGGTCGGATTCACATCGACCATCAGATTGCTAACGACCTTGCCGAGACGCACCATCGAAAGCGTTGTGATGATGTTTAGGATCATCTTCGTGGCGGTGCCAGCTTTTAGCCGGCTCGAACCGGTCAAGATTTCGGGCCCAACATACGGCGCGATCACCAAGTCGGGTCTGGCGTTGCGCGGAAAAGCCAGATACGGATTGAAACAAAGCAATATAGTCGACGCACCCAACCCCCGCGCCGCCAACAACGCACCCCAGACAAATGGCGTGCGTCCGCTCACTGAGATGCCAACGACCAAGTCTCGCCGGGTCACACCCCTAAACCGAATGGCTTCAGCACCCGCGTCGTCGTCGTCTTCCGCGCCTTCAATCGACGACCACAACGCTTGAAATCCGCCAGCCATGATTCCTTGCACCTGCTCCCGCGGGGCGCCAAAGGTGGGCGGACATTCGCTGGCATCCAACACGCCAAGCCGCCCGCTCGTGCCCGCCCCCACATAGACCAGCCGTCCGCCGCGTTGAAACGCTCGGACGGCCATCCGAACCGATCGCGCAATGAGAACGCGGCGCTTGAACAGAGCGGGTGAAATCCGCGCGTCTTCGGACAACATCAACTCGACGGCTGCACCAACACTCAGCCGGTCCAGGCGCATGGAGCGCGGATTCCGCTGTTCCGTTGGAGAAGGACTGACTTGGCGCGGAGTTGGGCAAGCCTTGCGATCCGTCGCCGTGGCGCCGGTCTTGGACGCCGCGGCTGGAAGCGCGCGCTTATGCCCTCGGTCAGCTCCGAAAGTGGCTTCGGTGCGGGATGTGGCAACGAGCGTGCGCCGCGCCTTTTCAACTGCTCCCCAAGCGCCTTCGCGGTGGAGATATCTGATCTTGGCGCTTGGCACACGAAGACGCAGCTCACGCCCAACTCGTCTGGCGAATGCTGGTTGATTGTGCAGCACCCCGCCGACCAAGACGAATTCGACCGGTTGTCCGGTGCGCCCGAGTCTTTCGGCGCATGCGACCGCGGTATCGACAAGGCAAGTTGCCGCTCTGGTGACAATGTCGCGAGCCAGTTTGTCGCGCTCTGTTGCGGCGGCGAATACTTCACCGGCTAGTGCCGCGATCTCAGTCTTGGACGCTTGGTGAATCCAGGCGACCAAGTCATTAGGCTCGTTCAGCAGCAAAGCGCGCAGCAAACGTCGGCCCAGAGGCGGCCAGCGCCCCGTGTAGTCGTAGTCTCGGATCACCGCGCGCATCGCTTCCATCACGATGTCATAGCCGCTGCCCTGGTCACCGAGCAGGTGACCCCAGCCGCCGACGATCGCCGAGCGCCCCTTCGCGTCCTGACCGTAACAACTGGAGCCAGTGCCGCTGATCAGCACAAGACGTGGGCCGGCCTGTTTCTTACCCGGACGACTGGCGGCTTCGAGAGCTGTTTCGAGGTCATTGCCGACCCAGCACGGAACGTTGGGCCACGCATGCGCAACGATGGCCCGAATACGCCGACGGTCCGCCGGCTCGCGAACACCAGCCATCCCAATCCCGATCGCCGCTGGTCGTGGCAGTCCGCGTGCTAAGCCCCGGAAATGAACGGCAAGCTGGCGATCGGTGAGCAAGCCTGCGTTTGCCGCGGCTGCCACAACCCGTTGGACCAGGTTGTTTTCGTCGTCGACAGCTAAAGCCACGGTCCGAGTGCCGCCGCATTCGATACCGAGAATCGAAGCTCTTGTCCGCGAGATTTGGCGCATATTCTTATGTTCAGTATTCAGTCCAGTCGGCGGTTTGCAAGCCATGCGAGGCTTTACTACTATTCGCGCCGTGCTGAACGACACCATCGCCGCGATCGCCACACCGCTCGGTGAGGGTGGCCTGGCGATTGTGCGCGTCTCCGGCAAAGAGGCGCTTGTTGCGGCTGACCGCTGTTTCCGTCCGGCTGGCAAGTCCGTGTGCCTCTCGGCGGCGGAAAGCCATACTGTGCATTATGGACATATCATGGCCCGCGGCCAGACAGTGGACGAAGTGCTTGTCACGGTGCTCCGCGCTCCGCGATCGTTCACGCGAGAGGACACGGTGGAGATTTCCTGTCACGGCGGTCCGTTGCCGGCGAAGCTGGTGCTGGACGCGGTGCTGGATGCCGGGGCCCGCCTGGCCGAGCCAGGCGAGTTCACGCGCCGCGCTTTCCTGAACGGACGACTTGACCTGACTCAAGCTGAGGCAGTGGCTGATATTATTAGTTCGCACAGTGAACTGGCTTTGGCCGTGGCCAATGAGCAACTGGCAGGGCGACTCTCGCGCCGGATTGATGAAATCCGGGAATGTCTTCTCCGGGTGACGGCACATGTCGAAGCACACATCGACTTCCCGGACGAAGACATCGCACCCAACACGCGGGACCAGATGATCAAAGAGCTCGATCATCGCGTGACTGAAATGAATGAGCTTCTTGTCAATGCCAACGCCGGACAGGTGCTTCGCCACGGAATACGTGCGGCGATAGTTGGGCGTCCGAATGTTGGCAAATCGAGTCTGCTCAATCGACTCCTGGGGCGTAACCGTGCAATTGTATCGCCGCTGCCTGGCACAACTCGAGATACGATTGCCGAAACAGTCAACCTGCGCGGCTTTCCCGTGGTGCTGGTGGACACCGCTGGTCTCAGAGTATCAAGTGACAGCATCGAAAGCGAAGGCGTCCGACGCAGCCGCGAGGCGGCCAGCGTTGCGGACCTTATCCTGCATGTGGTGGACGCTTCGCAGCCCCTCGTGGCCGAGGACGAGAGCTACTTGGCGGAATTCGCCGGGCGGAGGCGTGTATTGGTGTGCAACAAGTCCGATCTGCCAGCCCGGCTTGAGTTCGTCCCAAGTCCGGGCACAGCGATGGTTCGCGTCTCATGTCTTACGGGGGAGGGAATCGAATCGCTCACGGAAACCATCAAGAGTCTTGTGTGCAAGGGGAGTTTGAGCGCGGGCATGATCGAGCTAATGATCAATTCACGACATGAGAACGCGCTGAGACGAGCCGACCAGGCAACCTCCCAGGCGCTCGCCGGCTTGAGACAGGACATCAGTTTGGAGTTTGTAGCCGTTGACCTCCGTGCCGCGGTAAACGCTCTGGGCGAGGTTGTTGGCAAGACTTTCACGGAAGACCTCCTTGACACGATTTTTTCTCAGTTCTGCCTTGGCAAGTGAGCAGTAAGATCACCACGAACCTCACGAAGTCCAGGAAGGACCGAAGGGAGGGCCCCTTCGGGGTTCTCTTGAAGCTGTAGAGAATGAACAGGCAACTCGCAACCTTCTCTTTCTTCGCGTTCTTCCAGTCTTCGTTGTGCATTGCGACAGTCAGGCGGTGCCTCAGGCGATGATCAGGACCAACATCCGCCGTTGACGTCGGAAGCCTGTTAACGTCATTCTCGGTCCATGGATGCATTTGCACGCGCTGCGCTTGTTTCTGTGTTGCTTTCGATCCCCGTTGTCGCCGCTGGGTCCGCGGGCCCGAGGTTTTATGGAGACCCGCCTGACGATCACCACGCATGGGCGGTCCATGATGGGAACAGACCCCAGCCGCCGACAATCACGCCCGGCACGTTCAGCTCGGCCGACCGGCCTGGCAAGCCGCCCTCCGACGCTATCGTCCTGTTCGATGGAACGGATTTGTCTGGGTGGGAAACGGCCAAGGGCGGACCGGCAAAGTGGTTTGTCAAGGACGGTTTCATGGAGGTGGCCCCGGGCACTGGCGAGATTCGAACCAAAACCAAGTTCGGCGACTGCCAACTGCACATCGAGTGGGCCGCGCCAGCCAAGGTGGAAGGCGATGGGCAGGGGCGTGGCAACAGCGGCGTGTTCCTGATGGGCATGCTTGAGGTTCAGGTGCTCGATTCCTACCGGAACGTTACCTATGCCGATGGCCATGCCGGCGCCTATTATGGCATCAACCCGCCCATGGCGCTTCCAGTGAACCCGCCAGGCGAATTCCAAGTGTACGATATTGTATTCCGCCGCCCGATCTACAAAGACGGGAAACAAATCGATCCAGGTTATGTCACCGTGTTCATGAACGGCGTTCTCGTTCAGGACCACACTCCCATCGAAGGCACCGGAGGCCACATGGGCCGCACGCGGCCAGGCCCTTTCCCAGCCAAAGGCCCGTTAAGCCTCCAGGACCACGGCAACCCAACGCGCTTTCGCAATGTCTGGTACCGTGAACTGCCACCACGCGCATCTGAAGGCGGCACCGATGGCTGGCTCATTACCGAAGCTGCCCTCGCCAAGCGGAGGGAAACAGCGGCCGTAATCCGCCAGGACGCGGAGAAGCTGACGAGTCCCGACAATCTATTGCCGGGCATGCTGCGCTTGATGGAGTCGCTGGTGTACGAGAAAGACGAAACAGCCATGCGGAACTCGGAGCGACTTGCCAACCAATACGTCGATGGTCTGAAAAGCCTGCCCGCCGACAAGTTGAGCGGGAAGAAGAACGAAGTCAGAGACCTCGGCGAGGTGTTTAAGTACCTCACAAGGGTCGGAATCCTGCCAGCGACGTTCGCGCCAAAAACCGCC
>JAXDCU010000015.1:0-3396 GCA_034677645.1 Verrucomicrobiia bacterium | reverse complement strand
CCTCGGTCAACTGACCGGGATACAGGTCGTCTGATATGGGAGGATCAGAAGCAGACCGTACATATCCGTCCGCCTGGGTACGTCAGCAAGGGACACAAGCCCGGAAAGCACTTCGAGGACTACCCCTTCGAGCGAGCGCTCCAATCCATAGGGGTCGGCCATGACGACCCCCTACTACCAAGACGACTGGGTCACTCTCTATCTAGGTGACTGGCGCGAGCTGATCGCGCCCGACTTCCGCGCCGACCTTCTGTGCACAGATCCGCCCTACGGAGAGACCTCGCTGACGTGGGACCGCTGGCCGGAGGGTTGGCCCGAGTTGGCCGCACGGCACGCGGACGCCATGTGGTGCTTCGGCTCGATGCGGATGTTCCTGGATCGCCGTGACGAGTTCGCCGCGTGGAAGCTCTCGCAGGACGTCGTGTGGGAGAAGCATAACGGGTCCAGCTTCCACGCCGACCGCTTCAAGCGCGTACACGAGTTCGCAACCCACTGGTACCGGGGGGACTGGGCCGACGTGCACCACGAGGCGCCCACAACCCCCGACGCCACGCCGCGAGCAGTCCGCCGCAAGGCGCGACCGAACCACACAGGACACATCGAGGCCAGCAGCTACCAGAGCTTCGACGGCGGCCCGCGCATGATGCGATCGGTCATGTTCGCCCCGTCGATGCATGGGCAGGCCATCAACGAGACCGAGAAGCCCGTCCAACTCCTCGAGCCGTTGCTGACCTACGGCTGCCCGCCCGGCGGCGTCGTGCTCGACCTGTTCGCCGGGTCGTGCTCAACGGGCGTGGCGGCCAAGCGCACCGGACGCCGCGCCGTGCTCTACGAATTGCGCGAGGAGCAGGCAGAACTCGCCGCGCGCCGCCTCTCCCAAGACGTCCTCGACTTCGGGGGGGCGTCCGCATGACCCGCACGCCCCCCGACCGCGCCAGACGCATGGACGAGGCCCGCCGATCACTCAAGGCCGCCATGGTCACCATCAGCCACGCCCAGACCGCCGCGCTGGCCGTGGCCGCCACCCCCTACCGGGTGGAAGCCGTCAACCACGCCGCCGAGCACGCCATGGCCGCCATCCGTGGCATGGACAAGGCACTCCGTGCCGACTGGATGGACCCGAGAGGGGGAACTTACGATGGCAACCTGTGACGGGTCGCTGGCTCGGGGCGTTTCCGCCAGCCATGGTAGGATTGAGACGCCCCCGGAGGTGGTGGAACACCTACCGGGGACTAACCGCAACACCTCAACCGATACGACCGGGAGGAGCTGGGCTGTGACCCATCCTACAAACATTCAGGCGCTTAGTGCGCATCCTGCGGCAGAGATGTTTCCAATGCTCGCCGCGGACAAGTTGGCCGAGCTGGCCGACTCGATACGCGAGAGTGGCCTACGCGAAGAAATCTGGCTCACGCGCGACGGCCTCGTGCTCGACGGACGTAACCGGCTCAAGGCGTGCAGCCTGGCTGGCGCCCAGCCGAGGTTTCGCACCTACGAGGGCGACGACCCGTGGCAGTTCGTCTACGACCTGAACTATCACCGGCGGCACTTGTCCGAGTCTGAGCGGGCCATGGCGGCCGCTCGCATGGCGAACGCGAAGCACGGAGGCGACCGCAAGAGCGATCAAGGGGCAAATTTGCCCCTTGATCCTGAGATGCAAGCCGCACCGACGATTACCACGGCAGAAGCGGCAGCCAAGTTCAACGTCTCGGAGCGCAGCGTAAAGAGTGCCAGAAAGGTGCTCAACGATGGCGTTCCAGAGTTGGCCGATGCTGTCTATTCCGGCAAGGTGGCCGTCTCGACTGCCGCCAATATCGCCAGCCTCCCAGAACCAGAGCAGCGCGAGGTGATCGCGGCCGACGACGAGAAGGCGATCCGGCAACGGTTCCAGCAGATCGCCGACGAGAAGCGCGAAGCGAAGCGCGCGGCCATCGTCGAGAAGGTGACCAGCATCGCGGCCACCGAAGCGAAAGCCGCACAAGGCGTCTACGACTGCATCGTCATTGACCCGCCGTGGCCCATGCAGAAGATTGAGCGTGATGTGCGACCAAATCAGGTTGGGTTCGACTACCCGACCATGACGGAGGAAGAGCTGCGAGACCTCGAAATCCCGACCGCTGACGACTGCCACGTCTGGGTTTGGACCACTCACAAGTTCCTGCCGATGGCATTTCGCCTACTCGAAGCATGGTCACTGCGCTACGTCTGCACGTTCGTCTGGCACAAGCCCGGCGGATTCCAGCCAATTGGGTTACCGCAGTACAACGCCGAGTTCGCGCTCTATTGCCGCACTGGCGCACCAGCGTTCGTCGACACCAAGGCGTTCCCAACGTGCTTCACGGCACCTCGTGGCGCGCACAGCGAGAAGCCAGCCGAGTTCTACGACGTCGTTCGCCGCGTCACTGTTGGGCGTCGTCTCGACATGTTCAACCGCCGCAGCATTGTCGGATTCGACACGTGGGGAAACGAGGCGGCGTCATGAGTGCCGGCTGGGAATCGGACAAGAGTTGGTCTGACCAGTTCCTGCCAGAACTGAAGCGAATCCTTGGAGAACACCTTATTGGCGAACCACCTGTGGTTGAGGACCAGAAACGAAACACAGATCTGATTGTTCTGCACATGGACGCTGTCAGAATTGCTGCTCGGGTGCGAAACTTCTACGCGCTGGAGCGCTGGCCAAATGAGTTCACCATCCGCGCTGGTAGGCCGTCTGGCGCCAAAACAGAACTAGCAAAGATCATAGAAGGGTGGGGCGACTACCTGATCTATGCCTTTGCGGCTCAAGACAACTCACGCCTCGCAGCATGGCATCTTCTCGACCTCAGCGGTTTTCGACTGTGGCACAGTCGCTATATGGCGACACACAAAGGCAGCCAGCCTGGTAAGCCACAGAAGAACACTGACGGGTCTAGTGACTTTCGCGCGTTCAGTCTGTACGAATTGCCACCTGACCTGATCGTGGCGCGAAAGACGCAACCAAAGGTAGCCGCTTGACATGGCCCGCACATACGCTCAAATCAAGTACCGGCTCCATCAGTTCGAGTTGTCCGCAATCGACTACCTACGGCCAACTGAGAACATCGCTGGGGTGAGCGTCTGATGTGGTTTCGCGTTGACGACAAGCTGCCCAACCACGCCAAGACCCGCCGCGTCCGAAAGAGCCACCCGAGTAAACGCCGCGACGCAGCGCCATTCGGGCTATGGGTACTCGCTGGCGCGTTCAGTGACGACGGCTTCATCCCGCTCGAAGTGCTTGAGGACTGGGACGACGACGCAGAAGAACGGGCAGACTGGATTGTGTGCGCTGGGATCTGTATCGAGTGCGAACAGGCGGGAGAACCGGGTTACGGCTACCACGACTGGGCTGCCCACAACCCCGTAGATGCGGCCACATCG
>JAXDCU010000014.1:0-14808 GCA_034677645.1 Verrucomicrobiia bacterium | reverse complement strand
AGCCCCCGATGACACGCTCCAGCGTGCTGTTGAGCACACGTTAGCTGGTTTTCACCTGGATTTCCCTGTCGTTGACAAGCAACGCGTGGTCGGAGTGCTCACGCGGCGTGATCTGCTTGCCGCACTGGCCAAACATGGGCAATCGGCCAAAGTCGAACAAGTCATGCAGCGGCAGTTTAGCACCGCCGATCCCAGCGAGGAATCACAGGATGTCTTCTCGCGCCTCGAAGTCTCCGACTACAGGTCCTTGCCCGTCGTGGAGCAAGGCCGTGTGGTGGGCATTTTGACCACCGACAACGTCCGCGAGTTCCTTCGCATCCAATCCGCATTGCTGCCCGATCGCGCTTCGCCGGCTCCCGCATAGGCTGGAAGCGGCAATTGGCTCAGGAGCTTGATGTTGCCCCGCACCGGTTCGGCGCGATAAGGTCAGTTTCAGTCAAGAACATTCGACCGTCATTTGGGCACGATGCAGGCTGTTGCCGTCGCGCGCCGCGCGATGAACACTCGCTTCGAGATTCTCCTGCACGGAGAGGAACCCGCGGCTTTGCGCGCGGCGGCAGAAGACGCCCTCAACGAGATCGAACGGTTGGAAGCACGGATAAGTCCCTTCATCCCGACAAGCGAGATCAGCCGCGTGAACCGCGAGGCTGGTGAACGCCCGGTGCGCGTGAGCTCTAATGTCTTTCATCTCCTTGAACGAGCGCGGGCGCTTTCCCGGGAGTCAGAGGGCGCATTCGATCCAACAGTTGCTCCGTTGCTGCGGCGATGGCGGGTACCCGGAGGCGAAAGCGGTCTCGAAACCACCCCGAGCGAACTGGCTCGTGCACGGTTGCTGGTTGGGATCGAGAAAGTGGAGCTGCGCGCGTCTGACTCCACCGTGCGATTCGCACGCAAAGGCATGATGTTCGACCTGGGCGCCATCGGCAAAGGCTATGCAATCGACTGCGCCGTGGGACTGCTCCGCGAGAATGGCGTGGCAAATGCATTCATTCACGGCGGAACAAGCAGCGTTTGCGGACTCGGCCATCCGCCCGACGGCGAATCCTGGAGGGCCGCGATAGCTGACCCTCGACGACACGCCGGAGCAACGGGCGCGCGGGACCGTGTTTTGGTCGAGTTTGGGCTGCGCGGCCAATCCCTCGGCGTGTCAGGCACTGGCGGTTGGAGTCGTGCGGTTGGAAACGGGCGCGCACCTCGCATCATTGATCCAAGGACTGGCGATCCGGTGTCAGTTCCAGTCCTGGCCGCAATCACGAGTTCCACCGCCACGGACGCCGACGCTCTCTCGACCGCTCTCCTGGTGCGCGGCGCCGAGTGGTTGGACCGACTTTGTTGCCTGAGGCCGGGCGCCCAAATCCTTCTGGCGACGGATGAGGGGATTGACATACGTCCCCGATCGCACGAGGGCGACATGGGGCGGTGAGGTCGTGCACGGCGAGCCGTCTTGCGTGGCGCGCCCAGTGGTCGTGCCTTGCCAGGACTGAACGGTTACGCGGCAATCGAGATTTAGTTTGCAGACGTTGTGGTCTGCCAGTAGAAGCGGTGGGCCGGGCTGATTCAGCGTCCGCGTATGTTATCTCAGCTCAGCGTACGAGCCCGATAAACACACCGAAAGGAACAAGAAATGCCCCGACGTGACGATATTCACAAGGTCATGATCATCGGGTCCGGACCGATCGTGATAGGGCAGGCCTGCGAATTTGACTACTCCGGGACGCAGGCATGCAAAGCGTTGCGCAGTATGGGATATCAGGTCGTGTTGGCGAACTCGAACCCAGCGACGATCATGACCGACCCCGGGATGGCGGACGTCACATACATCGAGCCCCTCACGCTAAAGACAATTGCCCAGATCATCGAGCGAGAACGACCTGATGCGTTGCTCCCCAACCTGGGCGGTCAGACGGGGCTGAATCTGTCGGCGCAGTTGGCACGATCTGGCGTTCTGGCCAAGTACGGCGTGAGAATCATAGGCGTGGAAGCAGATGCGATTGAGAAAGGTGAGGACCGGATCGTATTCAAGGAGACGATGCGTCGGCTTGGGATCGAGATGCCGCGGAGCGCGCCGGCTTTCAGTGTTGAGGAGGCAGAAAAGGTGGCGGGCGAGATCGGGTATCCGGTGGTTATTCGGCCGGCCTACACCCTGGGAGGGACCGGCGGTGGCCACGTTTACAATGTTGAGGAGTTGCGGCCCGTGGCAAGTCGCGGATTAGCCGCGAGCATGGTTAACCAGATTCTGGTCGAGGAGTCAGTGTCGGGGTGGGAGGAGCTCGAACTGGAAGTCGTCCGCGACGCCAAGAACCAGATGATCACGGTCTGTTTCATTGAGAATGTCGACGCGATGGGTGTGCACACCGGGGATTCCTATTGCGTGGCTCCGATGCTCACGATCGACCCAAAACTGCAGGCCAAACTCCAGGAGTACTCCTATCGCATCGTCGAGTCGATCGGCGTCATAGGCGGCACTAATATTCAGTTCGCACATGACCCAAAGACCGGTCGCGTCGTCGTCATCGAGATCAATCCTCGCACGTCGCGCTCGTCAGCCCTGGCTTCGAAAGCGACGGGGTTTCCCATCGCCCTGGTTTCAGCGAAACTGGCCGGCGGCCTTACCCTGGATGAAATCCCGTACTGGCGCGATGGCACTCTGGAGAAGTACACGCCATCCGGTGACTACGTCGTTGTGAAGTTCGCGCGATTTGCCTTCGAGAAATTCCGAGGATCTGAAGACAAGCTGGGAACGCAAATGAAGGCTGTCGGCGAAGTGATGAGCATCGGCAAGACATACAAAGAAGCCTTCCAGAAGGCTATCCGCTCGCTCGAGAACGGGCGTTACGGACTCGGCTTTGCCAAGGACTACGATCGTCGTTCGTTGCCGGAGCTGTTGCAGGCGCTTAATCAGCCCACAAGCGAACGTCAGTGGCTCATGTACGAAGCTCTGCGGAAAGGGGCGACTATCGAGGACCTCCACGAACGGACGCACATCAAACCGTGGTTCATCAGGCAAATGAAGGAGCTCGTCGAGACAGAGGAGAGTTTGTTGCGGTTCAGGGGCGCCGATATTCCCGACGACTTGCTGACTCAGGCCAAACGAGAGGGTTTCGCGGACAAGTACCTGGCCCAGTTGCTTGGTGTGAAGGAAACCTCTTTGCGAGGGCGGCGCCTCACCTTGGGCCTGCGCCAACGATGGGATGCCGTCCCGGTCAGCGGGGTCGAGCATGCCGCATACTATTACTCGACGTACAACGGAGAGGACCGCGTCGCGGTCAGCAACCGCCGGAAGGTGATGGTGCTGGGTGGCGGCCCGAACCGCATTGGGCAGGGCATCGAGTTCGACTACTGCTGCGTCCACGCAGCTTTCGCCCTGCGCGAGGCCGAATACGAGACCATCATGGTCAACTGCAACCCGGAGACGGTCTCCACGGACTACGACACGTCGGACAAGCTTTATTTCGAACCGCTCACGACCGAGGACGTGCTAAGCATCTACGAGAAGGAAAAGCCGATTGGCGTTGTCGTCCAATTCGGCGGTCAAACCCCGCTCAACATCGCCAAGGAACTCGAAGCCGCTGGTGTCAAGGTGTTGGGCACGACGCCGGACATTATCGATCTGGCCGAGGACCGCGACCGCTTCCGCAGGATGATGGAGCAGATGGGGATTCCCATGCCCGAGTCAGGCATGGCCGCCGATTTTGAGGAAGCCAGGGTTGTTGCGTCCCGAATCGGCTACCCCCTGATGGTACGCCCCTCGTTCGTGCTTGGCGGCCGGGCCATGGAGGTCGTTCATGATGAGGACATGTTGAGGGAATACGTCGCGCGCGCGGTGGAAGCCGCTCCGGGCCGTCCGATCCTCATCGACCGGTTTCTGGACAACGCGATCGAGGCGGAAGCGGATGCCTTGGCGGATGGCGACGACGCTTTCGTACCCGCCGTGATGGAACACATCGAACTGGCTGGAATCCACTCGGGCGATTCCGCATGTGCGATCCCGCCGGTCACTTTGCCGCAGCGCCATCTCGACATGATTGAGGCATACACGCTTCGTATCGGGCGTGAGCTCAAGGTGTGTGGGGTCATGAACATCCAGTATGCCATTTGCCAGGACAAGGTTTATGTGCTTGAAGCCAACCCGCGCGCCTCGCGCACCGTGCCACTAGTATCGAAGGTGTGTGCCGTACCGATGGCACGGATTGCCACGAAACTGATGCTCGGAGCCAAGCTGCGCGAACTTGGATTGGCGCGCCGGCGTATCCCTCACGTCGGCGTCAAGGAGGTCGTTCTTCCTTTTAACATGTTCCCCGAAGTCGATCCCGTGCTCGGCCCCGAAATGCGGTCCACCGGCGAAGTGCTTGGAATGGCGCTGTCTTTCGGCTTGGCCTATTTCAAGGCGGAGGAAGCCGCCGGGCCGCCTCTTCCGCTCACTGGCGCCGTCTTCATCTCGGTCACCGACAAGGATAAGTCGGACATGGTTGACACCGCCCGGCGATTCCTCGAACTGGGTTTCCGACTGAAGGCCACGCTGGGAACCCAGGCCTGGCTTCAACAGCACGGCATCACGTGCGAGCGCAGCTACAAGTTCCACGAACCTCAGCGCCCAAACATCGTCGATGAAATCATGAGCCGAGCCATCGATCTCATCATAAACACGCCAAGCGGTAGAACCAGCGCGGTCGATGACGCTTATATCCGCAAGGCCGCGATAAAATACAAAGTCCCCTATGTCACCACAACGGCCGCCGCGCGCGCGGCGGTCCTCGGCATAGCCGCGGCGCGGATGGGGAGTTCCGACGTCAAATCGCTGCAGTCATATCACAACGAGATCGTCTGAACTCCAACGAGACAATTCCCTAGACGATGTGACACCATGAAGCGGCTCGAACGCAGCGCGCCGTGACTGACCGTATCCGGCCAAGCGTCTCTTCAAGGTCCGCTTTTCCCTTGTCGCTCGCCGGGGCTTTTACCATTCTCGCCGGCGATGGCTGAGCGACTCATTACCGGCGCGTTGAACAAACCCGACGCAGCGTTGGAACTGACGCTGCGTCCGTCGCTTTTCTCCGAATTCACTGGCCAAGCGAAAGTCAAGGAACGCCTCGAGATCGCGGTCCAGGCCGCAAGGCAACGGGGCGAAACCCTCGACCATCTGCTGCTCAACGGCCCGCCTGGTCTGGGCAAAACCACGTTGGCGCACATCCTATCCAAGGCCATGGGTGCAGCCATCAAATGCGCCAGCGGTCCCGGCATCGAGAAAGCCGGCGATCTGGCGGGGCTGCTGACAAATCTCGAGACGGGTGACATCCTATTCATCGACGAAATCCACCGCTTGCAGAAGGCCATCGAGGAGTACCTTTACCCGGCAATGGAGGACTTCAAGCTGGACATCATTATCGACCAGGGCCCAAACGCGCGGAGCGTCCGCCTGAGCCTCCCACGTTTCACACTCATCGGCGCCACAACCCGCAGCGGGTTGTTGACCGCGCCATTGCTCACTCGCTTCCCGATGCGGGAGCGGCTCGATTATTACGGGGCCGACGACTTGTGCCAGATCGTTCTGCGCTCAGCCCGCTTGCTCGAAGTCGAAGTTGAGTCCGCCGGTGCCGTCGAAATCGCGCGCCGCAGCCGCGGAACGCCCCGCATAGCCAACAACCTTCTCCGTCGCGTCCGCGACTATGCGCAGGTCCGCGCCGATGGCCGCATCACCGCGGCTTTGGCCGACCGAGCGTTGGCCATGCTCGACATCGACCAGAACGGCTTGGACGAAATGGACAAGCGCATTCTCGAATCCGTAATAGTCAAGTTCAGCGGCGGCCCCGTGGGTTTGAATTCGCTTGCCGTTGCCGTGGGGGAAGAGCCCGACACGATCGAAGAGGTGTACGAGCCATATCTAATCATGGAAGGCTACCTCAAGCGCACTGCCCAGGGCCGCGTAGCCACGCCCCTGAGCTATAAGAAACTGGGTTTGACCCCCGCTCAGAACTCACAGCCAACTTTGTTCTGACCATGCCCAGGCGCCGGGACATACAGTCGGTTCTGATAATTGGAGCCGGCCCAATCGTGATCGGCCAGGCATGCGAGTTCGACTATTCGGGTACCCAAGCCTGCAAAGCCCTCAAGGAGGAGGGATATCGGGTGATTCTCGTCAACTCGAACCCGGCGACGATCATGACCGACCCGGATTTCGCGGACCGCACGTACATCGAACCGGTCACGCCGGAGTTCATAGAGAAGATCATCGCAATTGAGACCGAAGAGCTGCGGCGCCAAAGCTCGCCGACGGAGGCGGACAGGGAATCGGAAATCGGAAGTCGGACATCGGAAATCACATGGCGCGAATCCGACGCGCCTCGCAAGCTTGTCCTTCTTCCGACGCTTGGAGGCCAGACAGCCCTCAACGCGGCCATGGCTCTGGACCGCAATGGCGTCCTGGCGAGGTACGGCGTCGAGATGATCGGGGCCAGCGCCGCGGCCATCGAGAAAGGCGAGGACCGCCAGGTTTTCAAAGACCTGATGCTGAGCATCGGATTGGACGTGCCTGTCAGCGGCACAGCGCACGCGCTCGAAGAAGCGCGTGCCGTGGCTCGGAAGATTGGCCGTTTTCCACTGATCATCAGGCCTGCCTTCACGCTCGGCGGCACGGGCGGCGGCATCGCCTATAACCGTGAGGAGTTCGATGAGCTTGCCAGACGCGGTTTGGACCTTTCGCCAGCAAGCGAGGTTCTCATCGAAGAGTCGTTGGTCGGGTGGAAGGAATTCGAGATGGAGGTGATGCGAGACAAGGCCGATAACTGCGTCGTCATCTGCGCGATCGAAAACTTCGACCCGATGGGGGTCCACACCGGCGACAGCATCACGGTTGCGCCGGCGCAGACTCTCACTGACAAGGAATACCAGATCATGCGCGACGCCAGCTTCGCCGTGATCCGGGCGGTCGGCATCGAGACTGGCGGGTCGAACATCCAGTTTGCCGTCAACCCTGATACTGGCCGGATGGTGATCATCGAGATGAACCCCCGCGTTTCGCGCAGCTCGGCACTTGCATCGAAGGCGACCGGATTCCCGATAGCCAAGATCGCGGCCAAGCTCGCCGTGGGCTTGCTGCTAGACGAAATCCCAAATGACATCACGCGCGAAACTCCGGCTAGCTTTGAGCCGACCATGGATTATGTTGTGGTGAAAGTCCCCCGATTCGCCTTCGAGAAATTCCCGGGAGCCGATCCAACGCTCAACACCCAGATGAAAAGCGTGGGCGAGGTCATGGCCATTGGACGCACATTCAAAGAGGCGCTGCAGAAGGCACTCCGCTCGCTCGAACTGGGGCGGTCCGGGCTTGGTGGCGACGGCAAACCATGGCGCGTAGGCACGGCGGTCTATGGTGACCGTGACGTTCTTCCTAGCGATCTTATTACTCGCAAGCTCACCGTGCCTAACGCCGATCGCGTATTCTTCATCCGCCACGCGCTGCGCGCCGGCTTCACGGTCGCGGACATCTTCCAGCTCACCAGGATAGACCGCTGGTTTCTAAACCAGATCAAGGAGATCGTCGATTTCGAGGAGGAACTGGCGCGACATAAGGGGTCAGTTCCTGGTTTTGTCACCTAGTAGCTTGACACAACTGTCGTCTCGCTCGGTAGAATAGCTTCGCGGCCTACGTGGCGTACATGGCGTACTGTCTCGTCCCGAGACTCTAACGAGCCACGATCCGCGCCACACTCAGCGTCGTCTCCACTCGCAAACGCAATCCCAGCGCCAGCTTTCGCGGGTCGCTCCCTGGCGGTGCCGGCGGTTCATCACGCGCTAGAGTGGTTTCATGAGCTTCGTAGCCGTCGAGAGGCCACGGTTAGGCCGTAAATACTAGTCTGTTCCAAGACTGACACGGCTATGGTTTAGGTTAAACAGCTCTAGATCGCCCCCCGAGTATCGATGCACAGGGCGCGAGTCGTACCGCAAGCCGCCATTACAATATTGTGTTGTCAAAGTCGGGAACTGACCCCTTTACGGCTATGGTTTAGGTTTAACAGCTCTAGATCGCCCCCCGAGTATCGATGCACAGGGCGCGAGCCGTACCGCAAGTTGCCATCACAATATTGTGTTGTCAAAGTCGGGAACTGACCCCTTTACTGACCCCTTTACGTTTTTTTGCGGTCGCGACGCAGTGATTACCTGCTAATTCCGCGCTGGCTGGAGCGCACAAACTCGACCAGGGTCCGGATTTCAGGGAGAGGCGCAAGCTCGGTCTCAATCCGCGACAACGCGTTGGGGATTGTGAGACCCTCTCGGAACAGGAGCCGGCAAGCTTGTTTGAGCGCGGCTTGTGTTTCGGGAGCGACGTTATTCCGATCAAGGCCGACCTTGTTGATTGCGCGAATCTGAGCCGGGTTGCCGTCGGCAAGCATGAAGGGCAGCACGTCCTGCACGACTTTCGAGCAGCCGCCCACAATGGCCATGCGACCGATACGACAGAACTGGTGGACGGCGGCCAGACCGCCTATTACGGCGTGGTCCTCCACGGTCACGTGGCCAGCGAGAGTGGCGACATTGGACATGATGACATGGTCGCCGACGATTGCGTTGTGCGCGATGTGGCAGTAAGCGAGGATATTGTTGTGCGAACCCACGGCCGTAATCTCGCCGTCCCCGGTCGCGCTATGGATTGTGACGTGTTCCCGAATGGTGTTATGGGCGCCGATCCGGGTGCGGGTCAAACCACCCTTCCATTTCATGTCCTGTGTTTTGAGGCCCAGGCTGGCAAAGGGAAACACCTCGTTGTCGCCGCCAAGATCGGTGTGGCCATCAATCACCACATGGGCGTGCAGACGGCAGCGGGGGCCGAGAGTGACATTGGGGCCTATGACGCAGTAGGGCCCTATCTGGCAATCGTCGCCGATTTGGGCTCTTGAGTCCACGATGGCCGTGGGATGGATCATGGTTTGCGTGCCGGGTGATAGGTGCGATCCGGTTGGGCGGGCAACCTAGCTGATGTGGAACACGGAGGTAGTGGCGCGTCGGCCGGCGCGTTCGACTTTGCGCCAGGCGCTCCGGTCGTTCAACGTCACCCAGCGCCGTTCCTCTTTGCGGTAGTGCCAGTCGCGGTCCGATTGATAGAATATCTGGACGTTTCGGCCTTCGATGATGTTGTAAATCTGGCTGTCGTGGTTGTTGAGCGCGTCGTAATCCGTCACCGCTCGCTGCCCCATCTCGGAATAGAGCTCGTTGAGTTCGAGAAGTTGCTCGTTAAGCCCTGCATCGAGCGGTTTTACCTTCAAACCCATCTTCTGGGCTTCGCGAAGGGTTATCGGGTACGTGTGCGAAGGGTAGTTTGAATTCAGCGACTGGCTGATCGCAGCGGCCTTCTTACGGTCTTTGAGATGGTATGAGAGAATCTCCATGCAGAGCTTGACGGAGAGTGAGCTGACTCGGTGGACCGCGCCGATCACCAGCGGGTGTATGTATGGGAAGACAGCCTGATAAGGATTCACGCTGTCGCGACCGATCTCCTTCTGCCATAGCCGGATCACGCGCATCAGCTCATCCTGACTGACGCTTACGCGCTCGTTGTCGCGGTCGAGGGGGGAGAGGGCGTGCGCCAGAGACGTGTCGACCGCGGAGAGATGGGCAAGCGGTCCCATTTGGATTTCGTCCGCGCCAAGAGCGAGCATTGTGGCGGCGGACTGGCATTCGAGCGGAACGACGGCCACCAGCCGGCGCGTGAACTGCCGCAGCAGGTTCACCATCATCAACGATGCCTGGCCTGAGCCACCGTCAGACTTCATGAACACCGTGAGCTTCTGTTGCGGCCCGATGTTGCGCAGAACGCCATAGATGCCCACAACATCGTTTTGGCAGACGGAGCCGTTGTTCGAGTTCCAGTAGCTCATGAAACACGAGCCCTGGCTCTTCTCGATCCTCGCTATGATGGTCTGGGTCTTCCGGAACAACAACGGCGGACGCTTGATCCTTAGGCGCGGGCGCTTCCGAAATGTGGCTGGGTTTTCCATATGGGTGACGCGGGATATTGCGGGGTGTGGGGGACCATTTCAGGCGTCGAGCAACATAAACGTGATCTCGGCCTCGCTCGCGATCTGGTCGTCGACAATGCAGTTGCCGCGGGCCTTGCCGATCTTGCCGCGCGACCGAATCAGCTCGACCTGAATGGTGAGCACGTCCCCCGGCCGGACCGGGAGGCGCCATTTGACCGAATCGGCGGACATGAAGTAGGCCAACTTGCCGGCGTTCTCCGGCTGTTTGAGCATGAGAATACCGGCGGCCTGAGCTATGGCTTCGAGCTGTAGCACTCCAGGCATGATCGGATGATTGGGGAAATGTCCCTGAAAGTACGCCTCGTTTGACGTGACGTTCTTGATGGCTGTGATGCGATTTCCCTCGATGCGCGTCACGCGATCCACCATCAGAAACGGGTATCGATGCGGCAAGACAGCCATCACTTCGTCGATGTCGAGCGTCGCGCCGTCAACCACTGGCGTTCCACCATCTCGCTGTGTGGGCAAAGGCGGGGGCGTGAAAGCCACGGCTCGCCTGAGTGGTTCGACCGCCTGCGAATTGATCTGGCGCACGAACTCGCAATTGGCGCTATGGCTCGGACAAATGGCGACAACATGCCCTTGCAGCGGGCGGCCCAGCAACGCGATGTCCCCCACCATGTCCAATATCTTGTGCCGCACGAATTCGTCCTGAAACCGCAGCGGCTCCGTTGTGAGAACCGCGTCGTCACGGATCACCACCGCGTTCTCAAGGCTTCCTCCTTTTATCAGCCCTTTCATGATGAGGACTTCGATTTCGTCGAAGAAACAGAACGTGCGGGCCGGCGCAACTTCGCGCTGCCAGTTTTCGGGCGAAACCTCTACGGACGCAAACTGAGTGAAACGGCCTTCTTTGTCGGTGCTCGTGCAGGAGATGCGAAGGCGGTCGTAAGGGAAGACCGCGATGTGGGTTTCACCGCTCTGCATTTCGAGCGGTCGCTGCAAGACGATTGGCTCCCGCGGCTCGCCCTGGGTCGCCAGACCCGCCGAGACGATCATTCGACTGAACTCGCGAGCGCTGCCGTCAGTTATTGGCGGCTCGCTGGCGTCGAGCTCGACCACGGCGTTGTCAACGCAGAGCCCACTAAAGGCGGCCAGGACGTGTTCAACCGTGTGCACCCGGGTCGAGCCTCTGCCAAGCGTTGTCGAACGGCTGGTGTCGACCACGTGGTCTATGCGCGCCTCGATCTCAGGCTTGCCGTCCAGGTCGATGCGGCGGAAGCGGATGCCAGTGCCCGCCGGCGCCGGCAGGAATGTCATATTTACGCGGCTACCGCTGTGCAGGCTGGTGCCGCTCAAACGCGCGGATTCACGAAGAGTCTGTTGCTGCTGCACGGAGCAATTAAACAAAGGCGAGCGGTGACTGGCAAGCGGCCTTTAGGGATGACCTGGCTTGTCATCGTGGCCTGACCTGACGCCGAGCTCTCTTTCGAGCGCCGCGACGCGCCTCAACAGTGCCGGCAATTTCTCGACCGCGATCCACTGGCGTTTCGTCTGGATGCTCCGGCAAGCAGGCGCTCCCGCCCACTGTTCACCCGCCGGGATGTCTCGCATCACGCCGGACTTGGCTGCCACAACAACACGGTCGCCGATCCGCAAGTGGCCGGTGACGCCCACCTGCCCGGCGATAGTCACTTGGTTGCCAACGCGAGTGCTGCCAGCTATGCCAACCTGCGACACCAGCAAACAGTGCTCGCCCACCACCACGTTGTGCGCGACTTGCACCAGGTTGTCGATCTTCGTGCCCCGCCCAATAACCGTCGAGCCCAGCGCACCCCGATCGATCGTCACATTCGCGCCGATCTCGACGTCGTCATGTACGACAACATTTCCAACCTGCGGCACCTTGCGATGGGTTCCTGCGTCTAGCACATATCCATAGCCGTCCGATCCTATCACCGTGCCGGCATGAACACGCACCCGATTGCCAATCTCAGTGCGTGGGTACAGGACAACCTGTGGAAAGATGCGCACGGCGCTCCCCAGCCTGCAATCGTCGCTGACATGGACCATCGCGTCGAGCACCGAGCGCGCGCCGATCACCGCCCGCTCTCCAACGATGCAATATGGGCCAATGTGCGCGGTGGCATCCACACGCGCCGTCCTTGCCACCAGTGCCGTCGCGTGTACGCCAGGGGCGAAGGTTGGTTCGGGAAAAAACAGCGGCAAAACCTTCGCGTAGGCAACCCGCGCATTTGCCACCCGAATTATCACCTTTGTTCTGGAGGTGAAATCCCCATCCACAACCACCGCTGCCGCCGCGCTCCTTTCCGCCTGGGCGAAATAGGCCTCGTTCTCGGCGAATGTCAGGTCCCCTGCCTTGGCCCTCTCGGCAGGCGCGAAGCCTTTGAGCGAGACCGAGCCATCTCCAATGACTTTTCCGTCCAAGCGGGCGGCAATCTCGGCAGCGGTGAAAGGCATAAGCGGTTTTGGGCGGGGCTGTGGAAGCATGCAGAGCTCAGGTGCCGCGTTGGGTCAGTACTGTGTTGCGGGCTCCAAGGACAATGACGCGTGGTTTCCAGGCGCGTGCTTCCGCGAGAGTCACGCTGGCGTAACTCATTATGGTGATTCGGTCGCCTCGTTTTCCCAAACGCGCCACGGCGCCATTGAGGACGATCTGGCCCGAACCAGGCGCGCCGGGGATGGCGTAGGTCTCGAATCTGGCGCCATTCGTCATGTTGCCGCATAAGATGCGCTCATACGGCAGCAGCCCCACCTTCTTCATCAGGTCCGACGCGATGGTAAGACTCCCTTCGTAATTGACGTCGGCGCCAGTGACGCAGGCGCGATGTATTTTCGACTTAAGCAAATAGACCAGCATAGGACCGACTTCCCACGAGGGGATTGCTTGCGCGCCTGACTATAGACAGGTGGCGCTTTTGGGCAACATGGTTTTGGCACTCCAAAGGCCCACGCAATCACACCACCAGTACCCGAAGACCAGGCATTGGCAAGTGCTTACGGTATTCCTGACGAAACTGGGTCTTCTTCGCTCAGCGAATTGGTGGCGCCGCCCGTCGCCGCGGACGCGCATGACAAAGACGTCGCACTCGGCAAGGTCGCGGCTTGATGGCATCAAGCGCGCCGAGGCGCCCCCTCCGTTCTCTTGGAGCGACACGCCCCTTCGCACAACGCAACACCGTTCTTTCGCGATCAGGGATTGAGTCGCCAGAGGGCAAAGTTAAGCGCGCTGGCGAACGTGACCCAGGCCATATACGGCAACAACAGCGCTCCGGCGATCGCGCGGGTCTTCCAAAACGCGAGGACCGTGGCCAGTAGCGTCAGCCACAACAAGACGATGTCCACAAAGCCCAGTGCGGGATGGTGCAGCCCGAAAAAGAGCGGTGACCAGAGCGTATTGAGGAGAAGTTGCGCCAGAAAGAGTGACAGCGCGACACGCTGGCTGGCGAAACCGCCACGCTTCCAGACAAGCCACGCCGCGATTGCCATCGTCGTGTAGAGAGCAGTCCATACCGGGCCGAATATCCAGTTGGGCGGATTCCACGATGGCTTCTTCAGGGTGGCATACCACTCACCCGGCATGAAGAAACCCCCGATCACCGCCGCGCTGAACGACAGCACCATCCACCCAGCCAGCCCCAACGCTAACCGCGTGGCACTGCTCTGTATCGTTGTAGCCGCTCTTGCAGACATCGCCCGTCATTCTATCTCCACAATCTCCGACGCCAAGTTATCAATGCTTTGGCCGTGAGCACTCGTCGCGAAAGAAAAGGGGGTCAACCCATAGAAGATATCCGGGAGGCGTCGACCACGGCCCGGACATCCTGGAAGATGCGGTGGCTATTGAAATGTTCTCGCCAGTTCGCGAGGACTACCTGCCTGAAGGGGCCTGAGGCATAACGCATGCCAGCGATGCCGCCGGCACCGCCTTCGTCTTGAACTCCGCGCTGGAAGGGGATATTCCGCTTGGCAAATTCAATCGCGAGTGCTTCTTGGTACACTGCCTCCAGAAACCCGTGTCCAAGTTCACGATGAACCTCCGTCGCCGCACCAATGATGGCGTAGGTTTTTGGATATCCGTCTGGTCTTATTGAATCTGTGTCCATCTGCGTCATCTGCGGATTACTCTCCGATGGTTGTCGGGAATCTGGCGACCACGGTGTCGCTGGCGCCCACGAGGACAACCGTGGCTTTGGCTATGCTTCTGGGAATGCCTCAGTTGGACCTGAAACTCATTGTCACAGACTATGGTAACACTCCGGAACGCACGCGTCTCACCGCGAAGATTCTCCAGCGGGTCGGCCGCACGGACATCCCCATCGCCACCGGGATTAAGACCGACGAGGCCGCCATGACCGTCAGTGATTGGGTGGGAGACTTCAATCTGGCCACCTATCCAGGCAAAGTGTATCAGGACGGTGTTCGGGCATTGATCGACACCATCAACGCCCAAACGGTTAGGACGCCAGACGGGAAGGAAATCCGTTGTCATCTCGCCTGGAAGAATCGCGACGCATTTGATGATTACGTCGTCCAGACCCTGACGGAATCTCCGCGTCAACAGGTAAGCCCAGAGATTTCCGCTCCGAAGGACCCGCACACAGGACGGCTGCGGATCACGCGGTTCCGCGCGGCAAACGACGGCATGGCCGGACTCTCCGTGCAGTTCAATCCCTACGATGGGGTGAGCATTGAGCTGGAAGAACCCATCCTTAGTGGTCATGAACGCAAATACGGTGACGTTCGTTGCGCCCAATTTGGCCTGCGGCGAGGCGCGACGAGGGAGCATATCCGCAGCGATACGCGACCGAGG
>JAXDCU010000013.1:0-10538 GCA_034677645.1 Verrucomicrobiia bacterium | reverse complement strand
CATTCTCCTGGGCGAATGGAGAGGCACAAGCGGGCGGACTCGTTCTTTGCTCGCGTTCGGGCTTGTGCTGCTTCTTCTCTCGTCATTTGTTGCTGGCTACAGCGGCCACCTGGCTAAACAACAAAGCGACAAACCACAGGCCTCATTTGGCGATATCCATGCCGGTTGAATCTGGCACAGCAGACCCAGTCAACGAGTACGAGCGTGTGCGGGTGCCGGACAGCGCTTTGCTCGGCCTGAAGAGCTTCGTCGGCCAATATGCCGGCGAGCACGTGGCGGGGACCGAGTTGATGATCGGGCCGCTTTTCGTGGCGGCGGGCGTCAGCGCCTTTGATCTGATAATAGGCCTGCTCATTGGCAACCTGCTTGCCGTATTGAGCTGGACCTTCATGACCGCGCCGATCGCCACGCGCGCCCGGCTCACACTCTATCGTCAACTAGAACAGGTGTGCGGGCGGAGGCTTGTGGTTTCCTACGACCTGGCAAATGGGGTGATGTTCACCCTGCTTGCCGGCGCCATGATCACGGTGTCGACCACGGCGCTCGGTGTCGGCTTCAACCTTCGAATGCCGGGCCTGAACGATCTTCTGCCAAACAGCGTTGGTTGGGTTGTGGGGGTACTGGTCGTGGGCACGCTTTTCACCCTCGTCGCCGCGTGGGGCTACAGAGTGCTGGCTCGTTTCGCCAACATCGCCGCGCCCTGGATGGTCGCCATGTTTCTCGCCTTCGGGATTGTCGCACTAACGCGTTTTAGAACGGCATCGGGCATGGCCATAGACGGGGCTGGGGACTTGTGGCGACTGGCGTCAACCGTGATCTGGAAAGGTGGCGATCCGTTCCCTGGCCAGGTCAAATTCACTTTCTGGCATGTGATGTTCTTTGCATGGTTCTGCAACATGGCCTGGCACGTCGGTATGGCCGACCTGACCGTGCTCCGTTATGCGCGCCGTTCCTCATACGCGCTCGCTTCGGCCGGCGGCATGTACCTCGGCCACTTTGTCGCGTGGATTTGCGCCGCGATGCTTTACGCGCTCCAGCTCTACGAGGTGAATCTCACGCCAGCCGAACTCAGGGCGCTCGCCGATGCAGGCCTGCTCGAGTCGTTCAAGTCACACCAAATGCTGCTGACCGCCGCCAAGGTCAAGGAACTGATCCAGGCCGGCGTCTGGAGCGGGCCTCCGGCGGTTCTTCCCGGACCAATGACTTTCCACGCCTGCGGTTTCGCGGGTCTGTTGTGCGTGGCGATCGCTGGCTGGACGACGGCCAACCCAACGCTCTACCGCGCCGGTCTAGCGTTTCAGGCCATCGCGCCAAAGTCTTCGAGGTTCCGCGTGACTATCGGGACCGGTCTGGTGGCGAGCGTCACTGCCGTCTTCCCGCTGGTCTCGATGCGTCTGCTGGATTTCGTCGCGCTCTGGGGCATGATTCTCATGCCCATGGGTGCGGTCATTTTCGCGGATTTCTGGTTGCTTGAGCGACTTGGCCTCAAGAGCAACCGCGCCGCGGCCCTCGGTCTCACATGGAACTGGGCGGCGGGATTGGCGTGGTTCGTCACCATGGCAGTCTGCGCCGCGCTCGTTTTGATTGCGGGAGTGCCGATCTTTTTCGTGAGCCTCCCGGGATGGTTTGTCGCGACCGCGTTCTACCTGGTCATCAGCAAGCTCGCACAGCGCCGGCCTGCGCCGCCGCCATCTGTTCCGAGCCAGATGTGACGAATGCGCGCTCTGACCCAAGTCTTGTCGGCGATCGCCCTCGTGGGCATTGTGACCGTGCCGTGCCTCTGCTATGCGGGAGCGCTGTCTTTCTCGCAGTTGAAGGTCTGGATAATGGTGTCAACCGCCCTCTGGTTTGTAACGACGCCGTTCTGGATGGAACGACGTCCACGCGCGTGAGCGCCGGCGTTGGCCTTGAAACGCAACCCCGCCGCGTCGCGCCACTCGCTCAGTAGCTCATTCGATCCAGTCTGACCTTTCCTCTGAATATCCAGTAGATGCTTGCCGTGTAACATAGGACCAGCGGCATGCCGATTATTGCGATGGTCAGCATGACGGACAGCGTCTTTTGCGACGACGCCGCGTTGTGAATCGTGAGGCTGTTTGCCGGATTCGGGTGGCTTAGAACGAGATTGGGATACAGTTCGAGACCGAACAACAGCATCAATGCAGCCATTGCGACACAAGAGGAAATAAACGCCCTCCCGTCGCGCCCGCGGCGGACTTCGCGTGGTACGTTGGCAATGGCGAGCATGTTGATCAGCGCGATGCTGAAGAGCCATGGATTGGCCCACGCGCGGTCGGCCAAGTGCGGCACGGAGAGCAGAGTTGCCGTTGTCGTAGCCACGTAGCAGATGATAAAGAAGATGATGGCGCGATTGATCCAGCGCCGCAACTTCTCGTGGAGTGGCCCGTCGGTTTTCATCAGGGCGTAGATGGCGCCGTGCATCATGAATAGCCCCACTGTCGTGACGCCCAGCAGCAACGGATAGGGCCGGAGCAGAGTCCAGAATGTCCCAACGTATTCACCCCGGTCGTCCAGGGGTACGCCATATGCAATGTTACCCATTGCCACGCCGATAAGAAGGCTGGAAATCAGACTCCCAAACGAAAAGCCCACGTCCCACATCCGCCGCCACCAGCGCGCCTGTTGTTTGCCGCGGAATTCGATTGCGACAGCTCGGAAGATGAGCGCCACAAGCAGCACCACAAAGGCAAAGTAGAAGCCGGAGAACACCGTCGCATACACGTTCGGGAACGCGGCGAACAGCGCGCCACCGCCGGTGACAAGCCACACTTCATTGCCGTCCCATACCGGGCCGATCGCGTTGATCAGAATACGCCGTTCGTCGTCCTTGTCCGCGAACAGATGCAGCGCGCCAACCCCCAGATCGAAGCCGTCCAACATCGCATATCCCGCGAACAGCACGCCGATGAGGACAAACCACGTCGTATTCAGATCGAGCGCGCCGAAGCTCATGCTTTTCTCCTTTCTGGCAGAACGAGTTTACCGGCGGGTATCAAGTCGGCACCGTCCGGTCCGTGCCGGATTTTGTCGTTAAGCAGGTAAATGAACACCGCGAACAGAAGAAGATAAACACAAGTGAACAATAAAAGTGACCCGAGCACGGCTTGGGCCGTGACCGATGCGGAGATTCCTTCCGAGGTGCGGAGGAACCCTTGGACGATCCACGGCTGGCGCCCGACCTCGGCGGCAAACCAGCCTGCCTGATTGGCCATCTGGGGTCCGAGCACTGACAACGTGAGCACCCACAGCAGCCAGCGCTTTCTAGTCAAAGACCCGCGCCAGAGGTGGATGCCGCCCAGAACCGCCACCAGTATCAACGCGAATCCGATTGCCACCATTATGTGAAAGAACTGGAATGTGAGATTCACCGGCGGCCTGTCCCGCAAATCAGGGGCGGCATCGCGCAGGCCAGTCACCTGTTTGTGTGGGTTGTCGTGCGCCAATAAGCTGAGCAACCACGGAATCGCCGGTCCTTTGGCCTTTTCATTCCTTTCGTCCACCCATCCAAACAGCTTCAGAGGCGCGTTCGAGGTCGTCAAATACAGCCCTTCGAACGCCGCGAACTTGACCGGCTGATTTCGCGCCACACCCTGCGCGCTCATGTGCCCAGTCGCCAACTGAAGCAGCGACGCCACCAGCCCGACCGCGAGCCCGAGTTTGACTGAGACGCTCGCGAAATCCTGGTGTCTGGCCTTGATCAGGTACCATGCGCCAACGCTCACCATGAGGAACGCGCCCGTTTGCCAGGCGCCGCACAGAGTGTGGAGAAGGCGGTCAACCGCGGAGGGGTTAAACACCATTGCCCAGAAATCAGTGATTTCCGCGCGCGCCTTGATGCCCTCACCCACGATATGGAATCCGGCTGGCGTATGCATCCACGAATTGGCCACGACGATCCAGACGGCGCTGAAATGGGCCCCCAGACAAACCATGCACGTCGCGAAGAAGTGGGTCTTGCGTCCAACCTTGTCCCAGCCGAAGAGCAGTACCGCAAGAAAACCCGATTCGAGGAAGAACGCAAAAATCCCTTCTGCCGCGAGCGCGCTTCCGAACACATCGCCAACGTAACGCGAGTAAGACGCCCAGTTCGTGCCAAATTCGAACTCCATAACGATTCCCGTGGCGACACCCATGGCGAATGTGAGCGCGAAAACCTTGGTCCAAAACCGCGCCATTTGGTGATAAATCGGCTTGCCTGTCTTGAGCCACAAGCCTTCGATCATAACCAGCATCAAGCCCAGGCCGATGCTCATCGGTGGGTAGAGGTAGTGGAACGCCACCGTTGCAGCGAACTGAACTCTCGAAAGCAGCAGCACGTCCATAGCAGGCCTTGTCGGTAGCAAGTCGCCTACGCCGTGTCAAGACACGGGCTTCGGCCCAAATCCTCGCAAGATCAACACGAAGCTCAGGAAGTCCGCGCAGGGCCGAAGAGACGGCCCAATCGGGTTGCTCTCGAGGTTGTAGAGAATGAACAGGCGACTCGCAACCTCATCTTCCTTACTCGTTCATCCAGTATTGGTGGTGCATTCCAATAGCTACGCTACGGTCGCGGGGTAGCATCGCTTGCCAATACTATTCAACCCGTATTGTGTAGAAACTAGCCCTAGTACCGTCTCCGCCGGGCACGATTAGCTCGATGATTTGTTGCGCGGCGCGGGGGCGGACCTTTGTGACAACAGTCCAAGTTGTAGGCTGTAAGCCCTGGGTGGCTTCAAGCAAGTACTCCTTCCCCGGTTGGGCGGTGAATTGGACTTTCGCGGCGCCACCGACAATGCTGATCGCCTCGATATGAAGATAGCTGTCTTGGGCGCGTGGATTCGTTCCTGCGCGAAACTCGTGGAAATTGCTCACGTCATCGTGGTCCGGGTCCAACGCGGCGTCGGCGCCCGATTCAGGATTCAAGCCATGGTCTGACTCCCAGGCATCCGACATGCCATCAGTGTCGGTGTCCAGGTAGTTCATGGCGCCTGGTGATGCGGTTCTTGGGAATGAAACGACGGTGTTCGAGCCGTCAGGCAAGCGTCCTTCCGAGACACTTTCCCACTGAGTTCCGAACACCACCATATCAATAGTGCGGCCCTCAGTATCGAGGAGCGCAATAATGTCGCCGGAGGCGGACAATTTGAAATCCACGTGATCAGGACCGTTCTCGGGAGACCCGTCCGCGATCAGTTGGCGATAGCCGAACAATCCGCTTCCTAGAAACGAGAAGTCGGCGATGCGCTGCTGGGTTGGATCGCCAAGGTCGTCGGTCAGGTACAGGCCGCTTAGGTCAACCGGTTTGGCTCCGGTATTGTAGAGTTCGAACCAGTCGTCGCCGTTCGGGAGCCGAGCCATCCACTCGTTAACCCTCACAGCGGCTGGGCTGTCACACGCGGCGGACTGGTTGTCCCAACCGGGTGTCGGGATGGCTGGAGCCCAGAGAGTGGGGTTGTCGACGGACCTGGCCAAAGCAAGGTCTGGGGCCTGGAATCCAAAAGCGATGGCATCGGCTGGGCCCCCGCCATTCTCCGGCGAGTGAAAGAGAGTGACAGTTTCGCCCTCGTCGCTGAGTCCGAAGCCGGTGTTCGTCGCTGAAACAGGCTGCGCGGAATCGCATCTAACCACCAGGAAGCCATTTGCCGGGAGGATCGTGCCAGGGGGAAACACATACTTGCGCGGGTCGTCCTGTCTGTCGCTCAGGCTCATGCCAGCCAGACTTGCCGAGAATGGCGAGAAGTTGCGCAATTCGATCCAGTCCGTGAACACGCCGCCCTCGATGGCAATTGACCTGTTGTCGGCGAGCAGTTCGTTGATGCGAACATCAGCCAGCGGAGGCGGGGCAGTGTTGGAGAATCCGGGGCCTGGGATGGGCAAGGAAACAATCGTTGGCGCCCCGTCGGGTTCACGTCCCAATGATATGCCCCGCTGCTGCGGAGGATACCAGACCTGGTCGATGACTTGGCCGTCGGAGCGGATGAGTGCTACTAGGCCTTGGTCAGCAGTAAGGCCAAAGTCCAGCGGATTCTGCCCCAGATCGGGATTGGCGTCTGAGAAGAGAACCAGCCAACCCGCTGGCGCCACGAAACTCAACGGAGGAAAAGTGTGCCGTGTTGGAGCCGTGCCCGGCCGGTCCGACAGGTACAGTTGGTCAAGAGCCACTGGAAGCGTGTCAGGATTGTAGAGCTCAACAAAATCACTGTCGCTCGAGTACTTGCCACGCGCGAGCCACTCGTTGATGCGGAGGAGGGTGGCGTCGCCGGTGGCATGGATCAGGTTGGGCGCGTCAGGCGTTGGGTATGTTAGATGCCACCGACCGTTTGCCGCACGCCCAATCGAAAGCTCGTCAATCTGCGGGCCGAATTCAATTGTGTCCAATACTCTCCCGCCAAACCTCAGCGCGTCGAAAAGATAGATGGTCTCGCCGGACCTTTTGAGAGCGAACCCTAACTCCGCGGCGGCCAGGGTCCGGTGCTCGCCCGGGCCCAGAAACTGACCCGCCGGGAAGAGGAATCGATAAGGCCGGCTCAAATCGTCAGTGATACCCTTGCCTGCCAAGTCTACGCCCGCATCGCCCCGGTTAACCAACTCGACCCAATCACCAGCGATCCCTCCGGCTCCGGCGTTTGAATCTCCGGCAGCCATGACTTCGTTAAGCAGAACTGACGAAGCACGAGCGTCGATCCGCCAGATGAGTCTTGACGCGAGTTCCGGCTCAAGCCAAGCGCCGGCCGAATTCTGGCCATGCACTTCCAGAGTGTGATATCCTTCATTCAAATCCGACAACTCGATAGCAGTCGAAATCGGACGCGTTAGGCTGCGTGGACCGCCGTCCAATTGGAACTGGTAGTTGCTGATGCCAGGTCCCCAGACAGCAACACTGGCCTGCCGCGACGGGGTTGGTGAGATCAGATTGCTGAAGGAAACAGGCCCAGCCGCGACGTCGGCCCCTATATCCAAACCGGCATAGCCACGGCCAAGCGCTTCGGTGCCAACTCCGAGGCGCCATGCTCCATCGGCTTGGTCCAATCGCGCTTCGCCGACGAAGTTACCCTCGCCCGCGACAAGAGGCGTGCCTGAGAAGAGCCCCCATTCGACGGAAAACTCTCGCGGTTCCGATAAGTTCTCCAGACCAGTGACAACAGCAGCCACTCCATTAAACAGATCATTCACACTTGCGGCTCCTGAGAACACGCCAGGCGCAAGGTCTTGATGGCCAAAATGGACCGCGTCGCCAAACACACCACTGTATGTGTTGTTGTGAGAGAATGCGAAAGCACCGTGGCGCAGCAATATCGCTCGATCCAGGCCAGCGAAGACATTCCGTGCGAGCACCACTTGCGGTGCGTAGCCAGGGCCACCATCGATGCCAATCGTAGCCCCTGTCTGGCAGGTGTTCTTCACAAATCGATTGCCTTCCAAGTGGGCGTCCGCCTCGACCAAGAACACCGCGTTGACCTGACTTCCTTGAAACAGGTTGTCATGGAGCTGGAGGATCGGGCCGGGGCGTTGAGCGTTCGAGAATCGGAGCCCGTAACCGTCGCCGTTCAGTGCACCGAAAGTGTTCCGGCTAAAAACTACTGCGCCATCGCCTGGAATTGTCGAACCCTTCACCGTGTCCGCCGCGCCGGTCTCCATGAATGTGCAGCGTTCCACGCGAATTGAGGCGTCCTTGAATTCGAGGTCCGTCTGGGGTGAGGCGGCCCAGCTCACATCATGAAGCTCCAACTTGGAGCGTTCGACCTTCAGCGTTGCCCCCCCCCCGTCTCCATACTCGAAATGAGCGAAAGCCAGTATGTTGTCCGCGCGTGAGTCCAACAGATGCACTCCTTGCCATCTCTCGCCGGTCCCGGGCGCGCGCGTGAAACGGATTTGGCCCGCTTCGTTTCCGGCGCAGACAAGTCGGCCGCGAATCACCAGTCTCCCAGCGCCGTCGAAGTAGACGGTGGTTCCGGGACGAATCGTGAGCGTCGCGGCTGGGGCAATGGTGAGCGTGCCGTTGACAGTGAAAGGTCCAGCGGAAGGTTCCCATGTGGTATCCGTGCTAATGTCCCCCGACACTGATTGTCCTCCCGCAGCGTCGTACCAGACATCCAGAAACGCACGGTCGATTTCCTGGCCAGCGGAGTTGAGTGCCTGAATCAGGACCCGATTAATGCCGCGTTCCAGCGGCACCGCGCCGGCATTCCATCGCGCCTCCCATCCCGACCAGGGAACGACTTGACCATTTACGCGCACGGACCGCGTTTCGATGGCGTTGGCTCGGCCGCTGATGGAGATCGCAGGGGTGGTCGATCGCAGGTAGCCAGCGCCGGAAGACAAACCATGACTGACGGTCAGGCCGAGTGGGATTTGGCTTACAACGAAAGCCCTGCGCGCGGCGGCAAAGTCCTTCACTCCCTGCCTCACATGCGGCGGGAACAAGTCTTTGAGCACCTGATCGATCAGTGGATCGAATCGTTCTTGTGAAAAGACCGTGTCGGTCAGCTCCTTCAGTTGCGCGTAGTAGACAGGGGCGAAATCGGGGAACTTCAAAAAGCGGTTTATCGCTGGAACACGCGCGGCCACGAAGATGTCCTTGTCGATTTGTCCAGGCGTGTCGCCCTGGTTGAGGATGGTGTCAAGGTCGCGCGGGGCGATATCGAACCGGCCCGTGCGCGGGTTGGGAAACAGCAAGTAATCGTCACCGTCGCCATTGCCAAGCGAGGATTCTTGGTTCACCAACAGGGTGTTGAGAGCGAAAAACCGCATCCAGTTCGAAACCGATAGAACCCGCTCCACCTCCTGAGCGTAGACGGCATCCGGCGTTTGCGTGGCGTCCAAAACGCGCGTCAGTTCAATGAGGTCCGAGAAGTCATCTTCGTCGGCGTTGGTTTCTTTGAGGTACTCGCCCCGGTAAGCATTTGGGTCCTCACCGCGGTAAGCGAGGTCAGCTGCCTTTTCTCCGCTGCTTCGCATGCAGCGGTACACATTGGCCTGGCCGAGCAGATGATTACGCGCATAGTCGCCATCGGTAGATTCTTCCTGAACATAGATGCCGTAGAAAGCGTGACCGGGCGCCGAGTGGTTGATGTTGTTGAGGCGAACCTGCGCCGCACGGGACTCCGCGACCTCGAAGCCAGCCATCTGGCAAATGGCGCTCGCCAGCAAGTTCACATAGGCGTAGTCGGCGTTGAGGTTGATCTGTTCGACATCGTGCCAGAGATCGTCGCTTCTGAAGTGGACATGGAAGTTGGGCACGTCAAGGAACCGGCTTCCTTGCCCTCGGTTTCGCACATCAACCAACAGACGCGCTTCCGCCTCGCCATCCACCACGGAAACGAAAGTTGCACTCATGAGCGCGTTGCTGAAGCGACCGTTTGGGTCCTTGATCAAATCAAGCCAGTAGGCCCGATCCGCCTCCGTCATCACGATACGGAGGAACGGCTGCGTTCCGGCGTAGGAAATGTCGTCGACCTGGTAGACTGGGTTAGCGCGTGCTGTTCCCGCCGGGATCGGGTCGGCCGGCCAGAAACGCTCTTTCCCTGCTGCGTTTGTGCCGCGAATGTAGAACTCGACGACTGTGTTGTGAGATTGCGGTGGAAGAACCGCTCCAAATACGGCGTCATTCGCCAAACCGTCGTCGTGCACACCATCATCCCACATCTGAGTTGCGGTAAAACCCGGCTGGCCATCTACTCTATGGTGCAAGTACACGACTACGCCGTTCGGGTCGGTGTCTTCGATCCGGGCCGTGATTACAACCAAATCTGAGGACCGCGGCGCCGAGGGTCGATGTCTGACTTCCTGTATCAACGGGGCGCAATCGGAGTTCGAAATGCTGTTGGGCGCACCAGGCGTTCCCGCCAATGGCACGCTGGCGCCCCAGTTCTGCCCGCAGTCATTCGAAAGATCAGAATCGATTAGCTCCAGTGACTTGCCCAAACCATCATGCTCGGCATACCAGTCCCACGTGTAGTAGCCCATCCACAATCGAGACCGTTTGCGCACCGCCCAATCACCTTCATCCGCATATGTTACCCGGTTGACCCGAGTGCCATCGTCATCTTCAAGTTCAATTCGTTCGCCACGATTGCTCAGAGTTCCGGTCCACCCCCCAACCACCGCGGTTACAGCAGGGTGCTTAGCCTTGAAGACGGAAATGTCAGCCGCCACCGCGAGAAAACCGCCCGGCGGAACCACAACCGCTGGGAACGTGAACTCGATCCCTCGCGTGAACCGCCAGCCAGTGAGATCAACCGCGGTGTCGCCACGGTTGTGGACTTCAATGTACTCCTCTAGCGGGTCTTCCGAGAGCGGGTGGTAATAGATTTCATTGATGACAATGCTCTGGCCCTGGGAGTCCACAAGCAGGAGACCTACAGCCACGATCGCCAAAGCTAATCCAATCAGTCGCGTCAACACAACGGTTTCCCAGTCATAGTCTAAGTCCAGTCTCTTGTCCGCCTGGCAATCGACGACATGTATCGCCGCCCGGCAACATCCACGCCATTCATCGCGACTCAAGAAATCAGGCCGCCTCGGGCCACGACGCGATT
>JAXDCU010000012.1:0-2658 GCA_034677645.1 Verrucomicrobiia bacterium | reverse complement strand
GTCATCATCGCAGGTGGATCAGGTACGCGTCTCTGGCCCCTGAGCCGTAGAAGTAAGCCAAAACAGGCACTGGAGCTGATCGGTGGGCGCACGATGTTTCAGCACGCAGTGGATCGGCTCGCGCCCTTGTTCACATCGGATCGAATCTATGTCGGCACAAACGCCGAGACCGCGGCCTTGTTGCGGCCTCAGGCGCCCGCGATTCCGGCTGAGAATTTTATCGTAGAGCCTTCGGGGCGAGATTCGGCCCCCGCTGCTGGGCTTGCCGCAACGCACCTGCTGCGCCGTGACGTCGATGCGACGATGGTCATGCTCACTGCTGACCACTACATCGTTGATACCGCCCAGTTCCGGGCAGCCCTTGCTGTTGCAGGCGAGGTCGCCGGCGATGGCACGATTGTGACACTTGGAATCCAGCCGACCGCACCGGACACGCGGTTTGGCTACCTGGAGCTCGGAGTCGCGCAACAGATCGTGGACGGATTTCGGGTCTACGCCTGTGCAGGCTTTCGGGAGAAACCTGACCGCAAGACGGCCCAACGTTTCATCGAGGACGGTCGTCATGTCTGGAACAGCGGGATGTTTATCTGGCGTGCTGACCGTTTGCTCGGCGAGTTCCAACGCCAGCTGCCGGAATCATACGAGGCGCTGGTTCGCATCGGGCAAGCCTTGGGCACTCCGCAGGCCGGCCGGGTGCTGGCGGCTGAATGGCCCAAGATGCGTCGCATCTCGATTGACTATGGCGTGATGGAGAATGCTAAGGATGTCTCTGTGGTTCCGGTGGACATCGGCTGGAGCGATATAGGGAGCTGGGGCGCCCTATTGGATGCGCTTCCTGCCGATGTGCATGGCAATGTTGCCGGAGGCCCTTTGCTTGCTCGCGATTCAAAGGGCTGCTACGTGCGCAGCGAGCGTATGGTCGCGGTCATCGGCATGGAAGACGCGGTTATCGTCGACACGCCTGATGTATTATTGGTCTGTCCGCGCTCCCGTGCAGAAGAAGTCCGGGAGTTAGTGAAACAGTTGGAAGCCGAAGAGCAGACCGCCTATCTGTGATCGAAGTAGTATGAGCGACAATCCCTTGACTGCTTACTGCGTCCGCTGTAGGACCTTGCGCCCTGTGGCCGACGCGCAACCCGTATTTCTCGCGAACGGGAGTGCTGCAACGCGTGGTCGCTGCCCGGAATGTGGGACAGTATTGACTCGACTCGGCGCGACCGACGCGCATGTTGGCCTTCCGAGACCAGAAGTCACAGCCCAACCGAAGACCGCTCGCAAGGCGGTCACCGAGCCGAAGGCTCGCACGAAGGCTGCGACCAAATCGATGGCGTCCTCTTCCCCTGCGATCGGTGGCAAATCGTCTCGCACCACGCCGGCGAAGGCAAAGGATTCGGCAAACGCCGACGTAACGCGACATGTCAGCAAGGGCGGTGGACGCGGAGCCTATGGTGGCGTGCTGCGTGGTCCAAAACTGGTGATTGTCGAGTCGCCAGCAAAGGCGCGTACGGTTGGGCGATTTCTTGGTCGCGATTACGACGTGCGCGCATCCATCGGTCATGTGCGTGACCTGTTGCGTTCTCAGCTCTCTGTCGACATTGATGGCGGCTTTGTACCCAAGTACCGCGTCCCGGACGACAAGAAGAACATCGTTAAGGACCTGAAGACAGCAGCCGCCAAGGCCGAAGAGGTTTATCTCGCAACCGATCCCGACCGCGAGGGCGAGGCAATCGCGTGGCATTTGCTTCAGGCAGCCGACATCCCGCAAGAACGTGTTCGCCGGGTGGTGTTTCATGAGATCACGAAGAGCGCAATCGCGGATGCGTTCCACCATACCCGAGATATCGATATGGAACTCGTCGATGCCCAGCAGGCGCGGCGCATTCTCGATCGGCTGGTGGGATATCAGATCAGCCCGCTTCTTTGGGACCGCGTCAAGAGCCGCTTGTCAGCAGGGCGAGTTCAATCCGTAGCGCTTCGCTTGATTGTAGAGCGCGAGCGCGAGATCCAGTCTTTTATTGCAGTGGAGTATTGGTCTCTGGATGCCGAATTGGCTCAGCGCTCGACCCGCGATCAGGAGCCGCGATCGAGCTTCTTGGCTCGCCTCGTGCGCATTCACGGTGAAGAGGCCGATCTCAGGAATCATGCTGATGCTGACGCCGTGGTGCGCGATCTGGAGGGTGCCGAATACCTGGTCGCGAGCGTCAGACGTGGCGAGCGTCGCCGCCGGCCAAACCCTCCTTTCACTACGAGCACGCTGCAACAGGATGCCTCCAATCGCTTGGGTATGCCGGCGAGTCGCACCATGCGGGTTGCCCAAGACCTGTATGAAGGCATTGACATTGGCGAGGGTGGCGGTCCTGTCGGTCTGATTACCTATATGCGCACAGATAGCGTCAACATCTCGCAGGAAGCTCAGGCAGAAACGCGCTCTATGATCACAGAGCGTTTTGGTCCGGAATACGTGCCGTCTGAGCCAAACGTCTTCAAATCGCGCGCCAAGAACGCGCAAGAGGCGCACGAGGCGATCCGGCCGACTTCAGTTTGGCGTTCGCCCTCGGATCTGCGTGACAAGCTCAACGGCGAACAGGTTCGCGTCTATGAATTGATCTGGCGCCGTTTCGTGGCGAGCCAGATGTCTGCAGCCATCTATGATACGCT
>JAXDCU010000011.1:0-5212 GCA_034677645.1 Verrucomicrobiia bacterium | reverse complement strand
TCTCGGTTCCGCGCGCGGTGGCGTCGAAACGGCTGGTGTAGTCCATGAGCCCCACGAGCCCGCTGATTGGCGCGTGTTTCTCGAGGAAGAACGGGAATTCCATCTCGAGATACGCCGTCTTTGCCTTGAGCCTCCGCTGCATGGCGTGGAGTATGTCCGGGATATTCTCCACGTGAACCATGTTGCCGTGGGCATTAAGCACCTCAATGAACCGGCTCATGTGCGTGCCTTTGAACTCTTTTGGCAGCTCAACGTACATGCCGATGGTGGCTACTGTGTCCTGTATGGAGTGCGCTTTGTCGCGCAACTGAATCGGAAAGCGCAAACCACGAACGCCCACCTTGTCGATTCGCAGCTTGCGGTGGTCCGGCTCGCTCTGCATGTCCTGCAACTCCAAGCTCGACCAATCTTCGACCGCGGTTGGCGCACGAACGGTCCCCGCGTCAGTCTCTCGAGGCATGGCGCAAAGTACCAGCGAAGGTTCCGAATGCAAAGCCATTCCGAGTCCGACACACTCGGATGAATCCCTGTCAGCCAGAGCGAGAATTCCGTGTCGCTTCCCACTTGCTCGTTGCCAAACTTTGGTGCATATGCATCGGAGTTTGGCGCTGAAACTTGTCTGACGGGCGACACGCCAATCCGCCAAACGACCGCAAAAAAATGAGGAAATTCTCCGATAGATCGATTATGTTCACGCATATGAAGGGAGGATTGTTCGCCGCGGTTTGTTTCGGTGTGCTGGCTTTTCTTGCTCCAGCTCAAGCAGGAAGCCGCACGTTCACTGTCGCCACCTACAACATCGAGAACTATCTGGAAGCTCGCTCCGGCACGCGCCCCGCCAAGTCGGCTATCGCGCGGGCCAAAGTGCGGGAGAGCATCCGGGCGATGTCGCCAGACGTGTTGGCGCTGCAAGAGATCGGCGCGACCAATGCCCTCTTCGAACTGCGGCGCACGCTAAAAGTCGAGGGGCTGGATTACCCTCACTGGGAGCACGTGAGAGGCTTCGACACCAACATTTTTGTGGCTGTTCTGAGCCGATTTCCCATCATAACGCGCAGGTCAGTTTCAAACGCGAGTTTCCTCCTCCAGGGCCGCCGTTACATGGTCAGTCGGGGATTCGCGGACGTCGACATTCTGGCGCCGTCTGACTACACGTTCACATTGATCACAGCGCACCTCAAGTCACGCCGCGAAGTGCCTCAGGCGGACCAGGCAGAACTTCGCGAGCAGGAAGCCCGATTGCTGCGCGCACATGTGAATGCCCTGCTAGCACGCGACCCGACCGCCAACCTCGTGGTGCTTGGAGACTTCAACGACTCTAAATCGGCGCCTGCTTTGAAAACGATCCTAGGAACCGGCAAAACCGCGCTGGTAGACACCCGCCCCGCCGAACGCAGTGGCGAGGAACAGTCCGGCGCAACCGGATACATCGCGGCGCGAAAGGAAACATGGACGCATTTCTACGCAAAGGAAGACCTTTATCAGCGCGTCGACTACATACTGCTCAGCTCGGGGATGGCACGCGAATGGGATCGGACTGGCACATACGTTCTCGCTCTGCCCGGCTGGGGTGTGGGTTCGGATCATCGGCCTTTGATTGCCAGGTTCTTTGCAGAGAACCGTTGATACTGGTCACAAAGCCGCGGATCAGAGCGAGATTTTTCCCCTTGTGCACTTCCTCCGGGACCGCGATAACAGCAAGGTGAAATGAATATCCTCGAGGAGTTGAAGTGGCGCGGTTTGATTGCGGACTGGACCGCGGAAGTCGAATTGTCGGCGCGTTTGGCCGCCAGACCGATCACGCTTTACTGTGGTTTCGATCCGACTTCTGACAGTCTGCATGTTGGGAATCTGGTGCCACTGCTGGTGCTTCGGCGGTTTCAAATGGCTGGCCACGCGCCGATAGCACTGGCTGGCGGGGCCACTGGCGCGATTGGCGACCCAAGTGGCAAGGCGGCTGAACGCCAATTGCTAAGCCTCGACGCGATCGCGGCGAACATTGCCGCCGTGAAAGAGCAACTCAATCGTTTACTGGACTTCAAGACGCGGGGCAACCCGGCTCGCCTGGTTGACAATGCCGACTGGACTGGGAAAGTGAAGTACCTCGAGTTCCTGCGCGACATAGGAAAGCACTTCTCGGTCAATATGATGGTCGCCAAGGAAAGCGTTAAGGCGCGAATGGAAGACCGCGAATGCGGCATCAGCTACACGGAGTTCAGCTACATGCTGCTCCAGGCTTTCGACTTCTACCATTTGTGCCGAGAGTATGACTGCGAACTCCAAATCGGCGGCAGTGACCAGTGGGGCAATATCACCGCCGGCATCGACCTGATACGCCGGAAGCTCGGGCGCCAGGCGTTCGGTCTGACCCAGCCTCTCATAACCAACGCCGACGGCTCCAAGTTCGGAAAGACCGTCGCGGGCGCCGTATGGCTCAGCAGCACAAGAACCAGCGTCTACCGCTTTTACCAGTATTGGGTCCGCACCGACGACCGCGACGTCGTGCGCTACCTCAAATATTTCACCTTTGTAAGTCCAGATGAAATCGACGCTCTGGAACAGGAACATCTGCGGAAACCGGAAGCCCGCGTCGCGCACCAGACCCTCGCCCAGGCCATGACCGCCATGGTGCACGGCACAGCCGCCATGCAGGAGGCCAAGAACGCCAGCGAGACTCTGTACGGCGGCCAGCTCACTGGCATTGGGGAAACGACGTTCAACGAGCTGGCGGCTGAAGTCCCCGCGGCGACAATCGATCGGACGAGCTTCGAAGGCCAGGGACTGTCGTTGATCGACCTCGCGGTCAAGGCAGGGCTCTACGACTCGAAGGGCGCGGCTCGGCGCGAGATCGCGTCAGGCGGTTTCTACGTCAACAACGTGCGAGAGGCAAATCCGCTGCGCTCGATCCGGACCTCGGACCTTTTGTTTGGGAAACATCTGCTGCTGCGCCGGGGCAAACGCAATTACTTGCTTGTCACGGTGAGCGTGGCGCCCAAGACATCCAACGAAGGGGCCTGTTGAATTGTTCTGAAGCGGGCGTTCCGATGCTGGTTGCGGCTAACCGCTCAGTCTCGATAGAGCGAGGCTCCGTCCGGACCTCGGACACCCCGTGCCGCATGCGCGGCCCGGCTCAGCTGAGAGGTTGCCCCGCAGGTGATCGAGGCATGCCGACCGTGAGTTCTTTACACCGTGTGACTTTGCCTTACACTAATTCAATGCGGTTGGTGCGGATTTCTCTCGGCCCGCGGAGCTACTCGATCCATGTTGGCGAAGGTTTGTTACCGCGAGTCGGGGCTGAGTGCGTCAAGCTTGGTTTTGGACGCGCATGCGCTGTCATTTCAGACACGTGTGTTGCGCGGGGGTATGCCGCCGAGACCATGGCAAGCCTTGAGCGCGCCGGTTTCGCTCCGCATCTGATCACCGTGCCTGCCGGGGAAAGAAGCAAGACACTCCGGCAAACGCAGGCATGCTGTGAACGCTTGGCTGCTCACCGGCTCGATCGTGGATCATTTGTCGTCGCCCTCGGAGGCGGTGTCGTCGGCGACCTTGCTGGTTTTGTCGCCGGCGTGTATCTACGCGGGATTCGCTCTGTCCAGATTCCAACCACGCTTCTGGCCCAAGTGGACAGTTCTGTTGGAGGCAAGACCGGGGTGAACCTTCGCGCTGGAAAGAACCTCGTTGGTGTGTTCCGTCAGCCCGATCTGGTCTTGTGCGACACGAGCGTATTAGCCACACTGCCCCAACGCGAACTGCGTGCTGGCCTTGCTGAAGTGATCAAGTACAGTGTCATACTGGACGCCGCCTTGTTCCGCTGGCTCGAAATCAACCTGGACCGCCTGCTGGAACTGGACCAGCGTGCATTGACTGAGGTGATATCCCGCTGTTGCCGGCTCAAAGGGAGAGTGGTAGCAGCTGACGAGAGGGAGAGCGGACTTCGTGCGATCCTCAATTTCGGCCATACGGTCGGCCACGCCATTGAGTCTGTCTGGCACTACGGCAAATACGTGCATGGCGAGGCCGTGGCCATTGGCATGGTTGTCGCCGCGCGGCTTTCAACGCGGCTGGTCAACCTGCCCGAAGCCGATTTCGAGCGTTTGCTGCGCTTGCTCGAACGCGCGGGATTGCCAACATCGACGCCGCTCACGTCAGCGCGGAAAAGGCGTCTCGGCGCGGTCATGCGGGTGGACAAGAAAGCGCGCGACGGCGAGGTTGGCTTTGTGCTGACGCCCCGCATAGGTGAAGCCCTTTGGGGCCAAAAGGTGTCCAAAGCAAGCCTCGACCACGCGCTCAACCGAATCTGATTCACATGGCAGTAAGCGAGATTCTTGTGCGTGAGTTTTTCGAGTTGCACGGTTTTCTCGTGCATCAACGGCGCAAGCACGTCGCCCCCGCCGCCCGTCAGGAAGACGAAATTGACTTCTACGTTCAGAATCCGCGGCCTGTGACGGCCCAAGGGCCGATGCCTATTCTGCTGGCATCGACCGATCTTGCCCACCTGGACCGCGCCCTGGTCGTGGTCAAGGCCTGGCACACTGAAACCCTCACGCGAGCGCGCATGACCAGCAAAGCCGAATTCGTCCGCCCAGTCCAGCCGGCGATGCTTCGGCACGCGGCCCAATTCTTCGGAGACGTTTCCAGGCTCACCAAAGTACTCGTCGTCCCGTCTCTTTCTCACGATCCTGATGAGCGCGACAGCAGCCTGGAATTGCTCCGCTCAAAAGGCGTTGACGCCGTCGTGCTTTTCCGCACTGTCCTTGCGGACTTGGTGGGCTGGACCAACCCGAGCCGGAACTATCGGAAGTCCGATCTGCTTCAGACCATCCGTATCTTCAAACACTACGACTTCTTCCGTGAGGCTCAGATGGAGCTGTTCAGACCTCCGCCAGTCCGCCGACGATCGAGGTCTGAGTCGCCGCCTCCGACGCCAGGAAGCACTTGAGTTTCGATAGGAACGACATCCCAAACAAAACGAATCAGTTTCGGCGCCATGCCTAAGTGATCATGAACGCAAATACGATGACGTTCGTTGCGCCCAATTTGGCCTGCGGCGAGGCGCGACGAGGGAGCATATCCGCAGCGATGCGCGACCGAGGAACAACAAAGCCACGGGCCAAATTCGGCGCAACCCGCAGGGCGGCAGTCCTTTTGGGCGCAGGCTTCGTTGCTCGCTCCTCACAGACCTCTGGCGGGTATGCTCGTCGCTCCCGCCTCG
>JAXDCU010000010.1:0-3322 GCA_034677645.1 Verrucomicrobiia bacterium | reverse complement strand
GGCCGGTTTGAATGTTCGATCGAAGAGCTTCCCGATCCGCGGCGGCGAGGCCGGCGGGATCGAAACGGAATCGGTAGTGCAGTATGAGGGCCTCACGTAGCGATGGGTGGACTTTTCGCAGGGCGGGGATTTCTGCCAGACGGTTGAGCCAGTGTCTGCAAGTCTCGCTGGGGCCCCTTGGGTGGCCCGCTGCGGTCAGTTCGCGTTCAAATAGATAGAACTCCGAATCCATTCCAGGGAACCTGGCAGGGTTGACAAGGGCGGCGCCGTCGCCAAGGAGTCGTCGCCACCGACTGCGCCAAAGCAACTGTACCGTCAGAATAATCAGCGCCGGCGCAATGATCCACGGAATGTACCGGCGCCACTGGGTCTGGCCCCAACGCCACCGGGCGAACTCGAACCACAGTCGTTGCCAGGCATCCGAAAGAGGCTCCAGGAAGGAAGCGCGTTGACGCTCGACTTCCAACCACGAGCCCGGTGTGTTGTCCACGTTCCGCCATGCGCCGTCCAAGAACGCCAGACACCACGCGTGAGCATGACGGTGCCGGACGACATATTGTTCCCCGGCCTTCTCCTCAACCGCGTAGCCGACGACGTATCTGGCTGGCACACCGGCTTTGCGCAGCAGCAGGGTGGTGGCGCTGGCGAAGAACTCGCAGTGCCCAGAGCGGCGGTCCAGAAGGAACGTGCTCAATGGGGAAGCGTTTGTTGACGAGGCGCGGAGCGGTGTTTGCCATGTGCTGTATCTGAAATCGTCCAGGAAGAAAGCTCCCACTCTCTGGACAATCCGAGATGGCGTCATTCCAACCAGCCCTAATTCAGTTTGCACACGTGTCAGTGCCGCCTCTTCATCTTCTGGCACATGGAGGTCTTCCGGGCCAGGTGGCGAGTCAAGCGTGGGGCCAGGTCCGTGCCATGCATCGAACTCCACGAACCCGGCGCCCGAGTCGACGCTGACGTTTCCAAGAGCATTTGTTTCCAGAATAAACGCGTGGAGTCGGTCGAGCTTCGCGGTTCCGAGCGGCAGGGCGAGCAGACCGCGGCCTTGCGGCAATTGGCGCGCAATTGTCACCGCCGCACTGGTGGGTTTGTTGGGCAACAGACGCCACTCGGTCTCATTGGGCTCGCTGCTGGTTATCTCAAAACCATTGTTGGTTCCGCCAGAGTGCCAGACAGGAGATTTGAATACCTGATAGCTCGCTTCACGCAACAACGATGGGACGGGATCGCCATCTCTTGGCTGAACGCGCATCACGATCCTGCCCGAGAGTTTCAGTCGGCCAATCCGTCCAATTGAGGTTCGGACGGCGTTGGCGTCCGAGGCCACTTGACTTCCGCCGAGGAGCCAGCCGGGGTTGTAGTTCCACGCCCATTGCGAGACGTAGTGGAATGTTTGCAGAGCGACATAGCCTAGACCTATGGCGGTGGCGAATGACGCTGCCCAGACCAGGAGAGCGTACCGCGGCGAGCGGTGGACCCAGAGGGCCCAGGCGAGCAGAACAGTGAGGCATCCGAAGAACCACGTTCCGTGCCGGGGCGCCACTGAAGCGGCGAGCAAACACATCGCCCAGTATGGCCATACGACGTTGAAACTGGCGTCCAGGGCGGCATCTAGTTGTCTGGCGTCTGTTTGCCACCAGCGGCGGAAGAACGGGACGGTGCTGAGATTGACGGTGGTTTGGCGGCTGTAGGCATGAGCGACCATTTGCAGTGCAAAGACCAGGGGAAGCCATTGGAAAAACTGCAAAGTCGTGCGCGTAACACCACGCATCGCTCCGGGCCGGCTGCTGGGTTGGAGGAAATCGCGCCACGCGACTTCGCCTTCGTTCGCGCTGAGCGCGTACAGAACCGCGGCGAGCAGCAGTATCGTACTCAGGTGCCAGAGCCGACGGAATGCATCGGGTGTCAGTACCCATCGCGTCTTGAACACTCTGGCGCCCTCGAGGACGACCGCAATCAAGGCAGCGGGGCCAAACAAGCCGCTTTGCCAGCCCCAGAACAGAAGAGCAAGGCCAAGGAGGAGCGGAGGGAAGGTCATATGCGCGACAGACCCTCCTTGATGGCGCCAAGCTCCAGGGCGTGGAAGCGGTGCGGTTCGTCCTCCATCGGTCCGGGGTTCAACTTAGCTCCGTGTCCCATTTCGGTTACCACCAAAACCAGGACAGGCACATTAAGCAGGCGGAGGCGGCGGACCAGTCGCTGGCGCTGATCGTCCCAGGCGATCAACACCGCCACGCATCCGCTTACGACCGACACGTGGTCGAGCACGAGTGCTTCCAGAGACTCGAAGGCCATGTCCGTGCAAGGTCGGGCCGACGCCAGAATCTCGAGCATTTGCTCCGTGTGGGCGACGCCGCGTCCGGCGGTGAAGCAGTAGGCCGCACGTCCGACGAATAGGAGGTCCAGCAGCGATTCCTGGGTGAGTACGGTGCATGCGAATGATGCAGCGACCGAGACTGCTTCTTCGAACGGCTCGCTTCGCGGGTGGTCAGTGAACGTGTCAAGGATGAGTGCGTGTCGCACAAAGAACTCGTCCTGGAACTCCTTCACTATTGGGCGCCCGGCCTTCGCCCAACTGCGCCAGTGAATGTGGCGCAAAGGGTCCCCATGCCGATAGTCTCGTGTAGATACGAACTCGTCGGATTCACCTATGGCCGACGCAAGGGCCACGCCTCCTCGTTGATACTTGCGAGCGCCTGGCAGCGCGATTTGCGGGAGCGGATATCGTTTGGGGAGAATCAGAACCGACTGCGGCGCCGGGAAACGCGCCACTGCCTTGAACAGGCCAAGCGGATCGGGGCGGCCCACGCTCACGCTCTCGATCTTGAGTTTGCCCCGCCTGAGTGGCATGAGCTCCATGGGCACTTCGATTTCATGCCGCGGCAATATCGTTGGGAGATGAGCTTCCGGGATGCGGGCTATCTCGAAGAGACCGCCCGCTCTCCGGCCAGTGAGCTTGAACGAGCGGAGCCGGCGTTCCTCAGCCGCTTGGAGCGCGACGAACTCGGCCAGGGAAGGCCGCTGATCGGACATATCTTCCATGACCACCAGACCTCGCTGTGTGAGGGCGGTGAGGTTTTTCAGCACGATCCGATATGGCAAAGGACAACCGACAGTCCCGAAGCGCGGCAGGACGCGTGCGACCTCGAATCGCGCTCGGAAGAAGCGGCTGGCCAACATTGATACCAGCAGCAACGCTGACAAGAGACCGAAAGCCTGGTAGGCCAGCGTCAACTCCGGGTCAACCGCGAGGGTGGCGGCAACGATTGCTCCTCCCAACACTGCCAAACCTGGACGCGTGAAACGACGGCGCACCCAGTGG
>JAXDCU010000009.1:0-8251 GCA_034677645.1 Verrucomicrobiia bacterium | reverse complement strand
TCCCGTGATTGGCGGCATGTCGCTGCCATCCGAACAACGACATAACGAAAGGAAACACACCATGAAAAAACTCATCGCACTCACACTCGTGACGCTCGGCGTCACGGTATCGGCACGCGCGCAATGGGTGGTCTTTGACCCCACCGCCCAAATGCAATCCATCATGAATACCGCGCAGGAAATCGCGCAATTCGTGAAGGTCATTCAAAACCAGGTGCAGCAGATCCAGGCGCTCAACGACCAACTGAACGAGTTCAAGCACTACGAGAGCCTGTTCGGCGATCCCAAAGCCGTCCTCCTCACGACGGTTCAGCCGCTCGTGACCGACCTGCGCAAGACGGAGCTCGGCCAGACGCTCACGGCGCTCGAAGGGGCTGCGGACGCGGGCCAGGCCATGCTCTACAACGCCAACGGCCTGTTCAGCAGCATCGGCACGACGTTTACCACTCCGAACGGAGCAACCGTCACCCGCCGCGAATCGCCGTATCTGCCGGTCGCGGCCGTGCAGAAGACGACGGACAACTTTTTGTCTGTCACTACAGACGCCACCGCCCGGCGAGTCGCGCTCAAGGAGGAAATCGCCCGCACCACGACGGCGTTGAAGAACGCCACCACCGACGCCGAGGTGCAGAAGTTGACCGGCGTGCTCATCGGTCTGTCGTCAGCGCTCAACAACACGGACTACGAGATCAATCAGGCCACCGCGTCGGCGCTGGTTCAGGACGTGGCCAATCGCAACGAGGCGCAGCGCCAGATCGAGGCGAAGAAAGAGCAACAGCACGCCGAGTTTACCGAGGCGGTGCAGAAATACGGGCAGACCTTCCGCCTGGTGAATGCGCCCACCGCATTCCCGACCCAGTAACCGCCCCCTCAAATCGTCCCGACTTATGGCAACCTTTGAACAACTTTTCCCGACGTTCCTGCAAAAGTGCGTCGAACTGCACGAATTGCTGCGCATCGTGGCGTTCATGTTGTTCATCGTCGGGACGATCCTTCTTGTCGTCCACGGCTTCAACGGCAAGACGCTCATCCTGCACATCGTGCGGTTGTTCGTGTTGACCGTCCTGCTGGTAATGCTGCCGCAATGGGGCAATCAGGCCCAACAACTCCTGCAAACGTCGATTCTCGATGGCCTGGGTGTTGACCCGTCCAACGTTCAATATCAATACAATCAGTTGCTCGTCATCAAGCGTGATACCGGAACTGACCGTTCTTGGTGGGATATTTTGAGCGACCTCAACAGTTTTACCGTTGAACTTCTCATTTCTGGATTTCTCTGGCTCTTTGGTCAGTTCGCGTCGCTGCTGCTGTTCTGGGCCTACATCATTCAGAAGTTCATCCTGTTCACCGCCTACGCGCTCTCGCCCTTGATGATCGGTTTCATGGCGATCCGCCCGCTGCGGTCGATCGGCAGCCGCTACCTGATGCACATCGTTGGCGTGCTGCTCTGGCCGCTCGGCTGGGCCGTCGCGGCGCTCATCACCCAGGGCATTCTCGATTTCATGACTGACCCGGCTTTCAAATTCATCGACCCAACCGCCACGCTTTATTCCCTGCAAGCCACGTTTGGAGTGGCGGTCGTGGCCTTTTGGATCGTGTTCAGTACCATTTCCGCCCCCGTCGTCATCCAGAAGGTTCTCAGCTACGGCACGCTCGCAGGCGGCCAGCTCATTTCTGGTGCAGTCGGCAGTTTTCTCCAGACCGCTGCCACCACGGCGGGGGCGGCGGCCGTCGCCTCCACCACCGGGCTGCCCACCGCCACCGTGGGTGCAACCGGCATGGCGGCGATCCTGAGCACGCTCTCGACCGCCGCCGGCCAGGGCAGCGCCGGCGCGATCATCATCGCTGGTTCTGGCCTTCCCCCTCGCTCTGCTCGCGGTCGCCCCGGCGATGACATCACCGGTGACCGCTCTGTTCGTGAACTCATCGCCAAGACCAAAGGCCACTACTACTGATTATGGAAACCACCGATCTCAGCCCTCGTGTAAAGCCCACCGGCAACGGCGCGCCCGCCCGCGTCGCCCGGAAGAAGTTCGACCCGACACAATTGTTCGCCCAACGCGACCGTCTGCCGTGGTTCTGGTTCTTCGTCGCCGTCGCCGTGACGGTTGTCGCAGCGCTCGACCGCTACCACATCATCAACCAATTCAAGCAGCGCGAGCGCGTTGTCATCATTGACCCGGCGCAGACCTACTACATCAGCCCGCTGCTTCAGTTTGCCGAAGCCAAGGACTTGCATGCCCAACAGGCCGAACTGGCGACCATCACGTTTCTTGAGCGCAACCCGAAGGACTTCGACCATCCGGAGCTTCTTCGGCAGATGTTCCTCAAGTCGGCTTTGGAGAAGGCGCACGAGCATCGCACGCGTGAGGCGGTCGAGTTCCGCGCCAAGCAGCTTCACCAGAAGCCGGAGATTGCCAAGATCGACATCCTTGCCACGCGTGAAAACGAAGTCTTGGCCACCGTCTCTGGCCAGGTCATCCGCACCGGCATCTTCCAGGAGAAGGCCTTCTCCGAGGCGTTCACCTTCAAACTGAGTCTACGTCTGCTCCGCAACCCCAACATGGCTGCCAACGGTCGTTTCCCCACCGCTGTCGGCGACTTCAAATATGAAATCACCCATTAGCATACTCCTGCTGTCCGCAACGCTCGCGCTTGCCGAACCGCCGGAAGCCATTCAGCGCATCACGCTCGACGAACGCGTGGTTATCACCGTGCCGGTCGCAACGAACCGGGTCACCACCATCAGCCTGCCCGGACCGATTTCAGCGATTGACGCGGTGGGCGTGACTGCCGACGGCAAGACGCCAGGGCAATTCCAACTGGCGCACACCAAAGGCTCGTCTTTCCTGTCCGTCCGCGCGCTGGCACGGAAGGCGGCGACGAATCTGAACCTCCGTTGGAACAAGCGCACCTATGTCTTCGAGTTGGTGGAGAGCGATACACCCGTGCTGGCGCTGAACCTCGAAGACCGGGCTGCCACCGCCCAGAGCTTCCAGCCCGCTCCGCAAGTCACTCCAACTCGCCTGCTGGCGTTGCTCGACAAAGCCAAGGCGTTCCCGTTGCTGAAGAAACAGCAACCGGACGCCGTGGCCGGCGCGGAGGCCAGGACGTTTGCCGACAAGCCGCTCGTCACGGATTTCAACGACTACGAGATCCGCATCGAGGAGGTGTTCCGGTTCAACCCCGAGGACACGCTCGTCTTTCATGTCACGCTGCGAAACAAATCCGATCAGGAGATTCGCTACCTCCCGGAGAGCTTCTGTGTGCGTGCTGGCAGCCGACTCTATTTCCAGTCCATCAGCGATGCGCCCGGAGTGTTGCCTGCATGTGCCGCAAGCACCGTCTATTTCGCCATCAGTGGCACGCCGGACGGCGGGCGGAACGAACTCTCGCTCAAGAACGACTTCAGCGTGCTGGTGACGCGCACTTCGCCACATCCAGCACCGCCGAGGCCATCGGCCGCGATGACCCCGGAGGCGGAAGCCGTTGCACGTGATGAGTTGCATCGCGCCATGAACGATCTGGAGAAGGCTGCCGCAGAGTCGAAGGCGTCTTCCACAAACCTGCCAGCAAACAATCAAAACTCATCCGCCCCATGAAACCGCGCGACTTTCTCAACTTCTTCAAGACCGGCAGCGGCAAGCTGGTCCTGTTTGCGGTGATCTTCGGCGGCGGCCTGCTCGTGTTCAGTGTGCTACGCAGCCGATCAGGTTCTGGCGATGCCGATGTTCCCGTCACTGGACTGACGACGAATGCCACTGACCACCCGCAGGTGGTGCAGACCATTCAGCGATCCATGCAGCCGTTTCATCCGCCGACGCCCAAGCCCGAGCCGCTTCCATTACCCGGCAAGACCAATGAACCGCCGAAGGTGATCGTCGAGAGACCCAAGCCTGAGCCGCCAGCACCGCAGCTCCCGCCGATCAGCCTGTTCGGAGATGCCGCCGCCGGTGTTCCTGAACCGAAGGCCCTCGGCGAGATCTACGCGCCCTATGGCCGTCTGATCCCGTGCGAGACTGTCATCACGGTGGACTCGGCCTCGATTCAGACGCCCATCGTTGGCCTCGTCACCGAAAACATCTACCACGCGGGCAGACTGGTGATTCCCGCTGGCACGGAAGTCCACGGCACGGCGCAAACTGACCGCCACCGTGAGCGCATCGCCAGCGGGAACAGTTGGACGTTGGTTTGGCAGGGCGGCGAGGAACTCCGCCTAAAGGGCGTCGCTCTTGACCGTGAGTTTTCCGGCGACCAGGAAGGCTGGGGCATCACCGACGGCAGCGCGGGTCTGCGCGGACGCCTGATCAAATCCGACAACCTGGCGGAGATCAAACTGTTCGCTGCCACGTTCCTCTCCGGCGCTGCGAGTGCTTTGACCGAGAAGGAGCAGACCATCTTCGGTTCGGTGGACAGCCGCTCGCTGAACAACGCCCCATTCAAAGGCGCGGAGAAGGTTCTCTCGGTTTACGCGCAACGCATCTACGAAGCGATTCAACGCGACGGTTTCTACGTTCGCGTGGCGAGCGGCAAGCAGTTCTACATCTACGTCGTCCAAACAATTGACCGTAGCGATGCCGTGATTGGCGGCACGTTGAAGCCGTTCGCCGAGGAGGGGAATACCAACGTGCCCGCGCTTCTGTCACCAGCGGCATTCGGTGTAGCAGCCACACCCACCCCGAACGCAGTTCAACCAAACTCAACCCCATTGTATCAGCCATGAAATACCTCGCTTTGATTCCGCTCGTGCTCGTCGCCTCGTGCGCCTCGCGCCCGCAGGTTGTCCTCCGTCCCACACCGCCGCCACCCGTCGAGCCGGTCGAGGCGGTCCGCTACGGTGAGGTCGTCCGTGCCTACCATGTTGGCCGCTACGTTGATCCAAATCACCCGGAGACGATGCACGAGCAGCACCCGGTGTATCGCATCGAAGTCTCCGCGCGGTGGAATCTGCACCCCGGGCCGCTCAATACCGCCAACCTGTTGAATCCGCCGCCGGATGCCGCGTTCGCGCCGCCACCCACGAACGATGTCCTGGTTGCCGAGATGAACAGGCAGCGGGAGACGACCGCTCGGGTGATGCTTGAAGCCGCGAAGCTCGCGCAGTCCTACGGCGAATTGCAGACCGTCCTGGGCGAAATGAAGAACGTCGCCCGCAACAACGCACTCCTGAGCGTCCGCCTCGCCACAAATGAACAGCGCCTCGTCGAGTTCGACCGCGAACTCCAGAAGCTGTCCGTGTTGCCGTCGGCAGCGACGAACGAAGTGCCCGCGTTCACACCCGAGCTGCCCACGCATCCCAAGCCTTGAAGACACTTTGCTGGCGTGAGGCGATCCAATTTCCTTTCGCTGGCGAACACGGCAGATGCCGCGCTAACCAACAACAAAACACGAATCGTTATGAGCAAACCGAGACCCTCAGCGCCACCGAGCGCCGGCGGCAATGCCGCCCCAACCGACCAACCCACTTTCCGGAGCAATCCGGAGGTGGATGCCAAGATTGATGCCTACATCAAAGAGAACCCCAAGTATTGGGCTTACGTCCAAGCCATGCCTCGCGAGCGGCTGGAGCGCACCGTCGTCCTCAACGAGGTGCGCGAAATTGACCGTCAGCAGCGCATCCGCGAAGGCGTTCTGAAGCAGATCAACCGCAACCCGGAGATGAAGCGCGCCTACGACCTCCTGGTCAAGGACCTGCCCGAGGACCAGAAGGAAAACGTCATCGCGCAAATCGCCCGTCAGGCCCGGAGGGCAGTGGCCCGTTCTCAGGGGCAGCAGGTGCAGCAGAACCGCGGCGAAGCGGTCACGGTCTGACAGTCGCCACGCCCCGGTCTGACACTCTGGCGACGGAGTGTTGGCCGGGGCGAAATGAGGACAGATTTTCGTCGTGGACAACGAACACGGCTTGCGGTTTCCGCGTCAAACATGCATGATCGAAGCAGTTGGAAAGCTTGTATGGAACATCCAGTCCTATACCTGGCACGTGTGACGAAGTTCCTCGATGGCATCATTGAGGAGCACGGCCACTACTTGTTCATGGGCTTTGCGTTTTTCTGCTTCGTGCTCCTGGTCAGGATGTTCACCCGACGCCGCGCGCGCCCAGTGCATGACATTTCCGTGGTAATTCTTCCGCTCGGCCATGCGCCCAGGCGTGAGCCCGAACCCGAGCTCGTTTTGTTCCGGGAAACGTCCGATTTCTGATGCGGTTGGCAGCCGGCTGCGAAGCCTTGCGGAGAGGTCAGACCTTGCCGTTAACCTTGTGCTCCAGAAGAAGTTCCACCTTGATCTTGTCCACGAAGTCCAAGGTGTGAGGGCGGGCGGGCAACCCCTTCATGTCAAACTGCCCGACCACGAACAGGGGTGTGTTAACCCATTCAGCATAACGAGTTCGGACAATTCGATTCCAAATCAGCGTTTCCCAGCCACCCATGCCATAGCAGGCCAGCAGCCCGCAGCCATAAACAGGAATCGAAGGGGTTCGCAGGAAGAAGCCTATCGCGATCTCGGAATCCTCCGGTGTCCTCTTGTTGCGAAACTCGTCCAGCCGCTTGTAGGACTTCAATCGGGCGCTCTTGTGCTGGTAGAAAGTTAGGTCGGCCTTCTCCACTTTCTCACCAACCGCCTGCGTCAGTTCGACGTGAGAACGCGCGCAGACGGCCAGGTATTTCCGGAACTCAGCGAAGACTTGCTGCTCCAGGTGCGTGTAGCTCTCGTCCATGTGCTTCTTGTCGCCGTGACGCCTGTCGTCAAGCGGCGGTCGGGTGGTCAGGACGAGGAGATCGTCGGACTTGATGAAGCTGAAATGCTCGTGGCCGAGCTTCTTGTCCTTCTTCGGATCGAATGGTGAATTGAAGAGGATGTGGCCGTATTCGCAGCCGAGTTTGGCCAGGGGAGCGGTGACCTCGCTGAACGCCGCGCCATCACGAATCTTCGATGGCTTCGCGACTTCTCCGGCGCGCAGCGGCATCGAATACGCAAAACGATGATACAGGGTCGGCGCTTTCACAATTTCGTTGCCAGAATGTTACAGGAAGCGACGGAAGAAGGAAAGCGAACGATTTCGCAAAATCAGACGCAATTTCAATTTCGATCTGAAATGCGCTTTCGCGGCATCGCGAGCTTTCTGCGGATATCGCGATTTCAGTGGAGAGAAAGTTTCGTATCAGACCGCACCCGCGCTCCGTTCGTTTATGCTTCGCGCACAATCCATGAAAATGCCCATCCTCCAGAGCAAGTCTCCGTCACCGCGCCGACCAGGCGGCCATGTTGTTGTGCGATTCGCAGCTTCGTTTCATCGAACTCGCGGCGTTCTTCGCGTCACCACTCAGGTCTCGCAGTCCCTCACGTGGCCTTAGCGCCGCGTATCGTCACCCCGAACACGAAGCACCCACCACGCATTTTGTGTCGGAGCTACACCCGGAAGAAAGTTGAAAAGCCTATGACAAGAGACACTGCGTATGAATCGCGACGCAAATCTTATCGGGCGCAAAGTCGCCAAGCTCCGCTTCCAGCGCGAATGGACTCAGGACACCTTCGTTGCCAGGTTGCAGGTCCGGTTTTCCGACCTGCGAATCACCCGCGACATCCTCGCGAACATCGAGACGAAACGCTGCGTTGCCACCGACAAGCACGTCTATGCCTTTGCTCTGGTCCTCGGAGTCGAAATCGGCGAACTGTTCCGGCCATGAACCGCCATGCCAGCCCCAACGTGAAAGAACTGCATGGCAATCCGGCGAAATCATGTAGAATCCGACCAGCAGCTTGACCTTTTCAGCACGCCCAGGCCGCCCCGTGACACCGTTGACTCAATACGGCCGAATGGCCGAGAAGCACTGGCGCGAACACCGCCCGAAGATGGTCCGCGAAATGGAGCGGAAAGGCATTCTGCATCAATTACTTCTGGAAGCGGAAGACAAGACGAAGGACGAAATGGCCACCCTTCGCATCCAGTTGATGCAGCGGGGAGCAACGGCGCAACAGGCTCAGATTCAAGCATGGGAGATGGTGCGGGAGAAATACATCCTGCTCCCGCCGGAAGACTGAGCAGACCGATCCGCCGGTCGGCGCCGGAAGTTCGCAACGAGAGCAATTACCGGATTTCTGACTCGGACAGGATCGGGGAAGGGCCGCCCCGGCAGAAATTCCGGCAGAACATCGAAGCCATCCAAACTCTGCGGAAGGTGGAGGCCGAGGGCCGCCCCGCGACACCCGAGGAGAAGGCAGCGCTCGTGCGCTACGTGGGCTGGGGTGCCAT
>JAXDCU010000008.1:0-3535 GCA_034677645.1 Verrucomicrobiia bacterium | reverse complement strand
GACTTCATCGACCGCCAACTTACTCAGCCGCCCATTCTGAGCTCCCCAGGCGGAAGAGTGGCGAAGGGGCATCTCCTGACAATCAGTGGCCCACCGGGCTCGACAGTTCTCTACACCTTGGACGGTACTGACCCGCGCGCGCCCCAAGGTTCACCGACTCCGAGTGCGCGCACCTACACAAGCCCCGTCACGATTACAAACAATGCGCGCGTCGTCGCGCGCGCGCGCGATACGACCAAACGCCAAACTGGCGGGCCACCAACCGCCTCCTCCACGCCGTGGTCAAGCCCCGTCGCGGGAACGTTCGTTGTCGATATGCCGCCAATTCTGGTTAGCGAGATTATGTTCCACCCCATGAAACCCGCCGGCGCGACAAACGACGAATCCGATTTCGAGTTCGTCGAACTGGCGAACATCGGAACCGAACCAATCTCGCTATTGGGTTTTCGCCTAACGAACGAAATCGCGTTTGTCTTTACTACCAATAGCGGCGTTACACACCTCGCTCCCGGTGCGCGCGTGTGCGTGGTGAAGAACCAGACTGCATTCGAGAGTTATTACGCGGGCATGGGCCCCGTTGCTGGCGAGTTCAGCGGCGATCTTAGCAACGCGGGCGCCCAGATTACATTAATCGGGCCTATCGAGGAAGTCGTGGCGGATTTCGTCTACGACGACGCATGGGAACCATTGTCGGATGGTTTCGGTTTTTCATTGGTGGTTGCTGACGAAACAACCGCTCCAGATCAGTTGGGAGACCGCCGCGTCTGGCGGCTCAGCGCCAGCATCGGAGGCTCGCCGGGCCAGCCCGACCCGCCAAGACCAAACACGCCCATGGTCCGAATCAACGAAGTGAGCAGTCACCCACTGGCTCCTGACCAGGACGCTATTGAGCTGCTTAACTGGTCTGTCCAAGTCGCGGATATTTCCGGCTGGTACTTGAGCGATGATTTCCGCGAACCGTTCAAGCACAGGTTGCCCGACGGAACCGTTATCCCGGCCCGTGGCTTGCTGGTGATTGACGCCTCCGAATTTGGCGCGGGACCGACTGGCTTTGGTTTGAGCTCCTCTGGCGACGATGCGTTCTTATTCTCAGCGGACAGTGAAGGGCGTCTGACCGGATACTGCCACGGCCTTCAGTTTGGGGCATCGGAATCCGGGAAGACATTCGGCGGCCATAGAACCAGCGAAGGCATTGAGCACTGTGTCGAAGAGCTCACACCTTCGCTTGGCAGTCTCAATGCCGGACCGCGCGTGGGACCTGTCGTCGTCAGTGAAATCATGTTCAGCACGCACTCGTCCGGAGGCTATGGAGGTGCACATGAACAATTTGTCGAGTTGTTCAATAACTCGAACGAACCAGTTCCTTTGTTCAGTCCCGGCCTGCCTTCGGAGACTTGGCGTCTACGTGGCGATGTGGAGTTTGAACTGCCGCCCGGCTGCGTGTTGGCCGCGCGAGGCCACGTCCTTGTCGTGGCTTTCAACCCACTGGAAGACCTCGGCGTTCTGGCTGCATTCCGCCAACGGTATGGACTGGGATTGGACGTGTCTCCAGTCGGTCCATGGCGCGGAACTCTTCGAGAGACCGGCGTAAGCGTCCAACTATTGCGGCCAATTGTCGATGCCGATCATTCAACGCCTTTTGCTGGAGAAACAGATTACGCTCTCGTCGAGAGAATCGACTACCGTCCATCCCCACCCTGGCCCGCCAACGCGTCAGGCACGGGATGGTCTCTTGCCCGGCTCCCATCAACGAGGTTTGCCAATGATCCAGCCTCATGGATCGCAAGCGCGCCGGGCCCGGGGATTGACGATGCCGACGGCGACGGTCTTCCTGACGAATGGGAAGTTCGTTTCGGATTGAATCCGTGGCGACGTGATGGTGACGACGGAGCAGACGGAGATCCTGACAAGGACGGACACGCGAATTCCGAGGAATACAAGGGCGGCACGCCACCATGGCCGGGGCCCACAAGGCTGGAATGCAGGCTGGTCCCAATACCACAACCGACCGCCGAACTGCGGTTCGTGACACTTCCTAACCGCGCAACCGACCTGCTCCGCGGCTCCGCTCCCGGCTCAGGTTCGTGGCAACTGCTGACCACAATACCCCCTCTCACATATCAGCAGACCAATGTATGGTGCCAGCCGCTCACTGACGGCGCTTGTTTCTTCATCCTGCGCTCCCGATGATTCCACGAGCAGGAGCCTGCCAACGACACCGCCGAATTCTCTGTTTGATTCGCCCGCCCCAGCCGCGCCAGAATCGCTGTCACCAGAACTGAATACTGCCCGCCTAATCCTCGACCACCAACATGAATAGAACCTCGTCATCGCCGCTGATTCTACTGGCTGCATTCCTCATTGGTGGGCCTGCCGTGAATTGCACTGAATTCAATGTTGCTACCAATGGCAGCAACGCAAATCGCGGAACCAGGTCCGCGCCGCTCCGCACGATCCAACGCGCGGCCGATCTGGCCCAGGCGGGCGACATTGTCACCGTGCACCGGGGCATATACCGCGAGCGCGTTAACCCACCGCGCGGAGGCGTATCCGAGAAAAAGCGTATCATTTATCGGGCTGCACGGGGCGAGGAGGTGGAAATCCGGGGCTCGGAAGTGATCAAAGGCTGGCTAAAGGTCCAAGAGGGTGTCTGGAAAATCACTTTGCCCAATTCGTTCTTCGGCGGATTCAATCCGTACAACGACCTGATCCGAGGCGACTGGTTTGACCCGCGGAGTCGCCAGCATCATACTGGCGCGGTCTATCTCGATGGCGAATGGCTGACCGAAGCGGCGAAGCTACAGGATGTACTTGCGGGACCTGGCCCGGTTTCCCTCTGGTTCGCGGAAGTCGACGGTAGCAACACCACTATTTGGGCGCGGTTTAACGACGTAAATCCAAACGAGCGATTGGTCGAGATCAACACCCGCGGAACCGTCTTCTACCCAGACCAACCAGGAAGAGACTATATCACGGTGCGCGGATTCAAAATGCGCCATGCCGCCACGCCGTGGGCTCCGCCGACGGCCGAGCAGATCGGATTGATCGGCACGCACTGGAGCAAAGGCTGGATCATCGAAAACAACGTCGTCAGCCACTCGACGTGCTCCGGCATTGCGCTGGGCAAATACGGCGACCAGTGGGACAACACGTCTGCCAACACGGCCGAGGGCTATGTCAAAACCATCGAGCGCGCACACCAAAATGGCTGGAACAAAGATACCATCGGCCATCATGTGGTCCGCAACAACACGATCTCCCACTGCGAACAAGCCGGCATCGTCGGTAGCCTGGGCGCAGCATTCAGTACCGTCACCGGCAATACGATCCATGACATCCATGTTAGGCGGTTGTTTTCTGGCGCGGAAATGGCCGGCATTAAGTTCCACGCCGCGATTGACAGCGTGATTCGAGACAACCACATCCACAGAACGTGCCTGGGGCTGTGGTTGGACTGGATGGCCCAGGGTACACGCGTTTCGGGCAATCTCTTTCCTGACAACACCGGCCAGGACCTGTTCGTCGAGGTGGACCA
>JAXDCU010000007.1:0-3248 GCA_034677645.1 Verrucomicrobiia bacterium | reverse complement strand
AATTGCGTCGTGGTCTTGTCTCCACGCACCGCCGCCAACGCGACCTTCGCCTTGAACGACGCCCCAAACACTCGACGCTTCCTGCTCATCCCGCGGACCTCCTGATAAGGTGCTCACTCGTCGCATTTTACACCTTATTGGTCTGTCCAGTTTCCGGGGGCCACCGCAACCCGCGCGCATGACGCGGGACGTTCGGCGAGAGACGAGAACATGGATGACACCTGCCGCCTTTACGCAGACCTGGCGTGGCTGTGGCCGATGTGGGGCGATGCCACCACTGAATACGCGCAGTACTGTCAGCACGTCACGGGTCTGATTCGGCAGCACACCAAGCTTGCTGCAGGCACCTTGCTGGACATTGGGTGCGGGGGCGGGAAGAATGCTCTGAATCTGAAGCGGCACTTCAACGTCACCGGTGTTGATCTGAGTTCCGTTATGCTCGCACAGGCGAAGGAACTGAACCCGGAGTGTACGTTCGTCCAAGGCGACATGCGGACGTTCAGACTCGACAGGACGTTCGACGCCGTGCTGATGGACGATGCGATATCGTACATGAGTTGCCTGGCGGACTTCGCGGCGGCGTTCCGGACCGCGTATGCCCACCTGAATCCCGGTGGCGTTTTGGTCACCACTCCGGACGTGACGACCGAGACATTCCAGCAGAACAAGACGATCGTTACCCCCGCCGTGCCCAGTGCCGCACCGGCCGGCATCGAAGTCGCCTTTGTCGAGAACACGTATGACCCCGACCCCACGGACGAGCAGTATGAAACGACAGTTTTGTATCTCATCCGTGACCATGGACGCCTCCGGATTGAGACCGACCACTGGTCCATGGGGATATTCAGTCGGGAGACGTGGAGGCGTGTTCTGCGCGAGGCCGGTTTCGAGGTGCATGAGGGACAGTACATCGCGGGCGAGGATGACTACATAGTGTTCACCTGCGTCAAGACGTGATGAAGGCCGAACAAGGGCGTGCATCCGAGCGGCGGATTGGGGCGGAATCAGAATGGTGCGCCACTTGGCCGCCGTCGGGTGACGCCTATCGTTAGGCTGACAGGTGAGCTCATTCGTTGAGTTCGAGCGTGAGGTTCTGCGTGTGCTCCTTCGGCCGCACATGTGCCCCGACCAGATCGAGGAGCTGCTGGCCACCGCCAGCTTCGTGTCGTGCGAGCACACCGGGGTCGGCTACTTCCTGACCGTGCGCCACCCTGCGGTGCCGGATTCGCGGGTTGTGTGTAGCGAGCCGACGATCGAGGGCCGTGCCGCGGACATCGAGTGCGGATTTGTCGCGTTCCTCGAGGGAGGAGAATTGACACTTGAGTGTCACTCGTGGGGGGACTCGCCCCTTCCCGCGAACCTCCGTGAGCGCCCACTCGCGATTCACGCGGCAGCCTAACAAGCCGCTACAGCCGACGAGCGGCGGGCACGCACTTCGCGAAGGCGGTAGCATGGGGAGCGCCGCTTGCGGCTGAGCGGCAAGACGTTCGGCCAGCGGAGGCGCACGGCGGATGATCGCACGGGTGGATGGCGAGGTAGTCGCAGCCGACGCCCTCTGATGGCCGGCGATGAACTTCGACCAGTTCCGCTGGGACCACCCGCTCGGTGCGTATGAGCTTGAGCTGCCGCGGGCCGTGTTCGTGGAGCGGCTCGGGCCGGCGTACCGGCAGTGCGCGGCCGAGCTGCGGGCCGACGACGCGCTGGTCCCGGGTCAGTCCCCGTCCCCGCTGCGGGAAGCCGGGTATCCGCCGCTGGCCGAGTTGCCGGACCACCCGGCCGCGTTCTTCGAGGCGGTGCAGGTGTACCTCTGGGAGGACCTGTTCGCGGCCTTCCTGCCGTGCCCGCCGGGGGCCGGGCGGTTCATGGTCAACTCCATCGATGCGGTCTCGGCGTCGCCGACGGTGGTGGTCGTCCGCGGTCGCGGGTATCATGCGGGTCCGGGGCTCGCAAGGCAGGCCGAACCATCCGCCGCAGCAGACCGCGGGGGCACGTAGCGGTTCTGGATTTCATAGCTCACCGCGCCCCCGCGGCTGCTGAGCGGTGTCGTTATGTGATCGATCGCGGCAGGTGACGCTGGTCTTGCGGGACGGGCGAGGTTGAACGTGAGCCACCTAGCATTCATTAGCCATTCGAGCAACGACGCGAGTTTTGCGGAAGCCATATGCGATGCACTGGAGACACAAGGAATCGCCTGCTGGCTCGCCCCACGCAACGTTCCGCCTGGTCTCCAGTACGCTGAGGCAATTGTCGAAGCTATTAGCGCGTGTAGAATATTGATTGTGGTGTTCTCGGCTCATTCTAACTCGTCTTCCCAAGTGGCCCGCGAAGTGGAGCGGGCTGGCTCCAGGGGAACCCCAATTCTCACGGTGCTTCTAGAGCATGTACGGATGGCTCCTGCTTTGGAATACTTCCTGAGCCAGCACCACTGGCTTGATGCGACAACGCCTCCGTTTGAAGGCCACCTTCAGCATCTTGGCGCGATCGTCAAACGAGCCGTCCAAATCACCAATTCGTCCCAAATGGCCATGTACGACGCCTCAGCTTCCGACAGCAGCGAAGTCGCCAGACCGTCGCCGAATTTGAACGCGCCAATTGAGGCACTTTACAGATTGCGGATCGAATCCGGGCCCCACGCCGGTCAAGTCTACACATTGTGCAATACTCGCGTCGTCGTAGGGCGCAGCCGCGACGCTGATGTGCCAATACCAAAGGAACGATGTGCGTCGAGATTTCATTTTGCTGTCAACTGGGATTCACATTGGCAGACGTACCGATTTGATGTACCGGCTACACTGAATGCTATCTCCGTCAACGGAAAACGGCTTGGCACAGGGATTGAATGTGGCGGTGGCAGTCCCCTCCTGTCACCGGGGGACGTTATCCGGGTTGGCTCGACCATCATCGTGTTTGAAGAAATTCCAGATTCAGCTGGAGAAGGAATCACATAACGAAAGGATGCAGGCGAGCGGGGGTAAGGTCGGTTGCCAGTGGTTGCGTCTTCTCGTCCCCGCCGCCTGATCCGTGTCGTTCGGCGGACAAAACGCCAGCATCAACGACTCGTCATTCATCGCAAGGATTCGATTCATGACCTTTGACCCGTTTGTCGATGGATTCCTCTTCGGTGTTCGCGTTGGCAATTACATCAACGGCAACACCGTTGACATCAAATGGGACGCGATTACACATGCTGTTGCCGAACTCTCCGCCGGTCACACAACAATTCAATCAACCGGTGCGGAATTGAGACC
>JAXDCU010000006.1:0-6320 GCA_034677645.1 Verrucomicrobiia bacterium | reverse complement strand
CACCCATGTGAATGCACCCCCTCGACGCTGGATGGCCAAGGCCAGTCTCGTCTCCGACGCCATGCACGTAAACATAGCGGGCTAATGTGTCAACAACACCGCCCCGGTTGAAGCCGGGATCGAGTCCTTCGAGCCACAGTATCCGGTGTGCGATGGCCGCGTTGGGAGTGCCCTGCCAAGTGTAGCCGACCGCCTCACGGTCAACGAAAACCGTTCCGACGGGCCATCCGGCGCCGATCTTGGCCCCGACGCGATGGAGACCTAGCGGCGTGCGATAAGTGTCAGCAACCTGGCCAACGCCGAAACGAGAGGTCGAAACCATGAAAGACCGCGCACGGTGAAGTCGCGATCTCCAGGGCGCGAAAACCGACGACACGGATTCCACGTGCCACATTCTCTGGCGGCGGACACTCACCAATAGAGCGTCGCCGCTGGGCATAAGCTGGAGCCGGCGGCAGGCCAGAAGCCATCGCACGCACAGTGGCCGCTCTGCTCCCGAGAGAAACCTGTTCAAAGACCACATCAGCGGAGTTTCTTAACGAGCACTTTGGACTTGCGCCCGCTCTGGTCGTAGCGTTCACGCCGGTCGGCTGGAAGGTCCTCGTAGCTGCCCTCCTGAAAACCGGCCTTGGACTGGAAGAACATGAAAGCCTGCGTCGATAGCGCAATTAGTTCCTCGATGCCCGACTCGCGTGCCTTGTTTTCCGCGAACTGGACGAGCTTGCGTCCGATGCCTTGGTTCTCGTGGGATGGTTTGACGCACAGACACGCTACCTCCGCCTTGCGTGATTCGGGGAAGTGCTGCAATGCGACGCAGGCAACCGGGTTTTTGTCGATCTCGAACAAATAGAAATCACCCAACGATTTCTCGATGCTCGTGCGTGTGCGGGGCGCCAATTCCTCGCTTTCAACCGAAGGCCGGATGAGCTTGAGAATGCTCGGGATGTCTTTCTTGAAGGCGCGGCGGATTTGCTGGTATTCGTTGGCGTATATCAGCGTTCCAACGCCCTCATTCGAGAAAACTTCGGTCAGGAGCGCTTCGTCTTGTTTGCCATTGATGATGTGAACTCTAGGAATTCCCGCGCGGCACGCGGCCGCGGCGTGAACAGCCTTCGACAGCGCGTCTGGTTCGAAGTCGTCCCGGTTCTGGGCAAGCCAGTGTTCGAGGTCGCTCGCCAGTATCTGATGAGACAAACTGCCCTGCCTGAGCAGCCCATCGTACGTGGTGACATAAATGACCTTCAGCGCTTTGAGCGCGTCGGCCACCGCAACCGCGATGGCATCGGAGTTCACTCGGTAGGTGTGGCCTTCTCCATCGAATCCCAAAGACGGTATGACCGGAATGATGTCCTGCCGCAGCAGCGTTTCCAGAAGCTCCGCGTCAACCCGCTCGACCTTGCCTGTGCAAAGATGGTCGACTCCCTGGATAATGCCCATAGGGTAAGCAACAATGGCATTGGGGCAGGCTGCTCGAAGGTCGTGTATCGCAAGGCCCTCGAGGATTTCGTGTGTTATGCCGCTGGCTGCCGTCACTGCCAACTTGAGCGTCTCGGCGTCGGTCACACCAGTCCCGTCCAGGTCTGATGCTTCCAGCCCGCGCTGTTCAGCCAAAGCGCGGATTTGGGCGGAGGCTCCGTGGGCTAGCACCACGCGGATGCTCAGCGACCTTAGCACGGCAATGTCCAAAAGGATGTTGGCGAAATTCTCGTCCGCCACGATCGCGCCGTCGACGCTAATGACGAATGTCTTCTCGCGAAAGCGTGGAATGTACTGCAAAATGCCGCGCAAGTCGGTCGGTTTCACTTGATATGCTCTCGTTTCAGTGCCCCTTCATCAGTATGCCACCGGTCCGCGGATGCAATGATTTTCTGCGTCCGAGTATTCGGCGGTTGACATGCGTCGCGCGCCTTTAGACAGTGCTTGTCTTGAATACCTCGAACTCGAGTTGCACCTCACGTCGCGATTTCATGCGTTCTTGTGGGCCAGCGGCGGTTTGTTCAGTGATTACTACATCCACCAAATCGATGAATGCTGTTGGATGAAAGACGCGTGGCCCGTCAAAGCCCACTCAACCGGAGGCTGCCACTACCGCGGTAACAGTGTGGACCAGAACCTGGACACCTACTCTGTCGAGTACACGTTCCCAGACGGCATCAAGCTCTTCTTCACCGGCCGGGAAATCACCTACGAACAAATGCTCGAGTGCAAACATGAGTTCGCGCATGACGTCGATGAGCTCACCGAGGACTCCCCCGCGCCTCTGAGAACAGGAGCGGACGGCAAATACCCAGTGCCTCAGCCAGGTATCACGAAGGACCGAGAGTACTGAGCCTGCAAATGCAGGTGGCCGCTACGCGCATCCAGTCATGTCCTTGTTCAGCTAAACGGATAGGATAGGGGAATTGTGGAGACTGAGCACGATCCATCGTTGTTGCGGTCGCATGCGCCAACGCGCTAAAATTCCGGTCCGGCGCCGTTCGAACGGCAAATGTCAAATGTTTAGATGTGACCCCAACGCAGACGATTGCCGAAAACGTAAACGCAACGATCGGCGGCGGACACATACAGGTTCCCAACCGCATCAAATGCCGGCCGACCCAGAAAAGCACGAGGCGCCTCGAAAAGCTTGCGGCCCTTCCCATCACCGTCCACAACATGCAGCCACCCAAACGGGTCCGCCAGAAAGCTCCAACCATCAGCACCACACACAGGCCCAGCCAACAGATACTCCGCGTCCGTCTGGTAGCTGAAAAGCTGCGAGCCGTCCGACGCAACAGCGCGCAAAACACCATCCATCCCAGCCACAACAAGAACTCCATCGGCCCTCAGCGCAGCCGTGGCGACGACAGTTCGGGAAAGCCGCTGGCGCCACAAAACACGCTTGTCCACTAATGACCAACAGACAAGATCGCAGCCGACTGCGTCGTTCGCCGCGAAGTGCACCAGGCCCCGATCTTCGTCAACAACCGGCGCGGCCGCCGCCACGGCACGCGATGCACCCTGTTTGTCTTCAACATGCCGATATAGCACAGTCTCTTTGCCTTCGGCTGTCATACTCGCACAAACCAATCCCTCCCCACGCACGGCGCGTTCATAGAAAACAGTCCCGCCACCGTTGGCACTCGCGCCGGCCTGCGGCGATATGCCCGCATCCCACGTGCCCTTGATTTCTCCAGAAGCGCCGTCCAAGGCCAGGAACTTGCCCGCCCAACTACTGCATATGACCACTCCTTGCGATGGAAGCCAGAGCAGGTCCGACACGATCCGCGGGTCGGTTTGCGATGGTATGTCCCTGCTCCAAAACACGCTTCCGTCTGAGCAGGAAAGACAGCAAAGGCAGCCTCGGTGAGTCCCCACGAACACTCGATTCGAATCAACATCCACCGCCGGCGTTGCTGAGATACCTCCCGTGAGTCGGCGTTCCCAGACCAGCTTCCCTCTCGCGTCAATTGCTCGCACTACCCCTACCATGTCAGCGACAAGAGCGCTTCCCGCCCCATCAAATACGACTCCCGCCTGCACGGCGCCGAATGCGGCCAGCCGCCGTATCGGTCGGCGACTTGGCTGGACACGCGCGGCGAAAGCCCCCGTGCGCGTGGGGCCGCCTCCACTCATTGTCCAAGGTATCGAGAAACGCGCAGGCATGTCCACGGTCATGCGCTGGAGGCCGGCTGTCGCTGGTAGGTCGGATGGAACTCGAACCTCGCGGCTTCCAGTCCCACGCCTCCCACTTCAATCAGGTCCAGCCGGTTTTCGCCAAGGCCACGTTCCCGGGCCAGAGCAAGATGGTTTGCGCCGTTGAAGAACGGGGCAGTGCGATCCGCGGCGTCGGGATTGAAGCCCATGACCGCCGCCGCGACGGCATCGGTGGAAACAGGATTGCGTCCGGCGATTAGCAAGCCCGGCCGCGTGACTGACACCATCGAACCGATCCACCAACCCTCTCCTGTCTGAATGGTGCTTATGCCGTCGATCACAACGAGACTGACCGGGAAAGCAGCGGCGAGGTCAACGATGAATCTGGGCACATTGTAGCCATGGTCGCCCTTGACCGACCGGCCCGTGAACGACGGCCCCGAAGTCAACGGCAACCGCTCGCAAGTGTGCATCTTGTCACTCCGGTAGCCAGTGGCGTCTTCATCCGGATGGTCCTTAAGGTCCTCCCCGTAGAGGCTGCTTGGCGGAATGCCAAACAAGTTCTTAAGACCGCCCGTGATCCCAGCCGAAATATGGCTCTTGAGCTTGGTCAGCGAAATCAAAACGTCCGTGTCGACATAGGCGCGGTTCACCTCCCAGGCTGACGCGAGGTCCCCGCCTCCCGGCACTTTGACCCAGGCGTAATCCCGATACGGCCCGCGATTGCGGGTGTTGGCAAAATGGACACGGCCGGACATGGCTTCTCGGAAGTCGACGAGGTTAAAGCCGTAGCCGGCGAATGCCTGCTCGTCAGGCGCGCGGAATGGCAACTGATCGCAGAACGTGACCCGACGCGCTCCGTATTCGACCAACAGACTGCCCAGAGCCAACGCGACCGTGGGATGCACCGTCACAGTCAGCCACAACGGCACGCCACCAAGAGTTTCCTGGGATGTGTTGACTAGGTTGACCTTGACGGTCACATGCTGTCGCCGGACCAGGCGACGCACATCACCCAGATCGTTGAACAGCAGTGCCAAAGCGCGGCGTACCGCGCGAAACTCGTAGCGTTTGCAGAACGCAATACTGGCACAGCCGCGCACCGCATTCGATTGGCCCTCGATGGCTGCGGGCCCAGCCACGGCGGTTGCCGCCGCCGCACTTCCAAGACCCAACAGGAATTGCCGTCGTGTCAGAAAGCTTCCGGGACATGCGGGGGCTCGGTTTGGGCCAGAGCCGATCTGCTCGGTTACTGAGCCGTTCATAAGCTGTTGGCGATAACATACGCCGCGTCGCAGGTCGGGCAAGGCCTACGCTGCAAACTGCGTTGCTAAAACGCTGGGCACTTGGACGCTACTACCATTTGTCCATCGGCGCCAGTGCGGTCCAACAGTCCTCGCCGAACTTGGCTTTGAAACGGTCATGAATCCGGCGCGCCGTTTCCTCGTCCGGCAGCAATGCGAATGACGCCGAGCCGCTCCCGGACATTAGTGTGCCCATAGCCCCCTCCGCTCTGAGGAACTGCTGATAGAGAGCGAGAATTGGGAACTTGGCCAACACTGGCGTCTCGAGTGAGTTGTAGAACAGAGCCGCGGCGCCGCCGACATTGCCCAGGCGCAGTTGTTCGAGCAGGCGGTCGGCCCGCCCTGGCGTTCCGTTGAGAGCAGCGGGGAATCGGGCCAGGTTGCTGTAGGCCCATGCTGTAGAAATGCCGAAACCAGGGCGAATCAGCAGCAGCCAGACGCCTTTCAGCGCATCGAACCACTCCAAAGGCGCGATTCGCTCGCCGCGCCCAGTGGCGAGCGCCGGCCTGGAGCACAGAAAGAAGGGAACATCCGATCCGAGTTCAGCGGCCAAGCAGTGCAGTTCACCGGATTCCAGCGGCTGGCCGAAGAGCTCGTTCAGCCCGATCAGCGTGAACGCCGCGTCACTGCTCCCACCGCCCAGCCCTGCCGCCACGGGAATCACTTTTTCGAGGCGAATGCGCAACCCCGTCGACACCGACGCGCGGGCACGGAATGCTTCAGCGGCCCGCACGACCAGGTTGGTGCAATCGGATGGCAGCGATGGATCACTGCAGAAGAGGTCAATGCCGTGATCAGCCGTGGCTATTTCGAGACGGTCGAACACAGGGACCGGATGCAGTACAGTCTCCAACTCGTGAAAACCGTCCGCCCGCCGGCCAAGGACGTTGAGAAGCAGATTAACCTTGCAGTGCGCGCGAAGTTCGAGCCGCATGAGTAAGGCGCCAACACCTTGGCGTTGGCCCCCGCCATTGTCACTCGGTCAGTAGTCGAAAACGCGGAACCGGCTTCCTGGCACAAACGGGATAATATCGCCACCGGCGAAGCCCGTAGCCACGTCCGTTCCAAACGTCGGGTCCGCCAGCAATCGAGGTTTGTCGCTGTCAGGGAAAGCCGGCTCCACTGACATGCCCGGGATCACGGGGTTGTCAGGCTTGAGCACTGGGTCATAGCTCGGCAGCGGGAAAGTCACTACTTCATAAACACCGACGGCGGTGCGGACCACACTCCGATTGAAGCCGCGTATGAAGCCCGTGGTGTAAGCGACACTGGGACCGTCCCACAACGCCGTCTGCTCAACCGACCGCCGTATCTCGCCCAGACGCGCGAACTCGGTCACATTGTTGATGCCCCGCCCCAGTTTCTTTTCAGGGCCAGAAC
>JAXDCU010000005.1:0-2886 GCA_034677645.1 Verrucomicrobiia bacterium | reverse complement strand
CCGGCGCGGCGCTTCGCGGCTGCGGGCGCGCCCCAGGCAACCTTTTATTCACAGCTAATGAAAGACGCGTCCCAGGCCGGTTGCCAGGCGGCGGGGTTGTCGCGGGCCTGGTATGAAGCGCCCGTGGCGGAGTTTCGACGCCACGAGCCGGACTTTATAATTGGGCGACTGACGCGCAATAATTGTCCCCTTGAAAGGGTTGGTTTAGGGGAGCAAGCCCTTTGGATGCCAGCCATCAGCGGCAACGGCCTTTAGCGGCTGGCGACCGGCGAAAACCGCCTTTCAACTGCCTGCCGTTTATGCCATCAATCGGTTATGAGGAAGACGAACCGGCAAGGATAGTTGCGAATGCGGGATCGGCTGACAAAAGCGCGGCGCAGTTGGAATATGAGCCGCATCCGGGGGAAGGATACGATGCCTGAGCGGGTTGTCCGGTCGGCGCTTCACCGCCTGGGCTACCGATTCCGGCTGCACAGCCGGAAATTGCCCGGGCGCCCGGATATTGTTCTGCCCCGGCACCGCCTGGCCGTGTTTGTGCATGGCTGCTTCTGGCATCGGCACCGGGGTTGCCGAAATTGCACCACCCCAACCAACAACCGGCGGTTCTGGGTGGCCAAACTTGAAGGCAACGCCGCCCGCGACCGGATGCACATGCGAACCCTCCGAAAACTGGGCTGGCGCGTGGTCGTTGTCTGGGAGTGCGAAACTGAAAAAAAGGGGTTTGCTCAACAGTTGAAGAGGCGCATTGCCAAGTCAACGGGCAACCGGCCTCCCCTGGGAAAGGGACAGGGCGTGGCGCAGCGGTCTGGCTTGCGGCAGGTCAGCCCTGGGCGGCGATCGCAAACATCTCAACCAGGGCACGAATCTTCCTGAGTCCGAGTCCGGAACGCAGTCTTAGTTGATCCCAAGTCAAAACTGCGTAGGAAGAAACCAGTTCACGGCGACGGTTGCGAACCCACTCACAGCCTGTGCGAATTTCGAGTTCCCCGAGGGTTCGAGGGTCGCCCAGGAATTGGTGACGAAGCTGTTCCCAAGCGGCGGAAAGGGCTTCTTCTTCGGTTCGCGGTGTGATGAAGGCAGTTTGCGCGAGTTCGGCCTGCCAAGCGCTATTGAGGGCAATGTCTTTCTTACGAAAGGCTTCCCAACATTCTGCCTTCTTGGAGGCCTCGCCAGTGTTCCCTTGTTGGTGGTCGAGGTGTTCCCAAGCCTCTTTACAGACCGCTTTTAGGGCCTCGCAGAGCGCTTGCGACAGTCGCTGTTCTGACCAGATCCGATTGAGGTCGATGCAGCGCCCGGATTTTTCGGCAAGCCACGCTACGGCGTAGGCGACACTGTTGGCTCGGTAGCCCTCCAACTCATGGGTATCGAACAACTTCTCCGCGGTCCGCCAGAGGATGGCCTTGGCCACCGTGTGGCGGAAATAGTCGAGGTTGACTTTCGGCTCACCGTCGTCTTCCATGCGTTCTGCGAAGCGGACGAAGTTCTTTTCCGCACCGAGGCAGACCAGGTGGGGAAGCCCCATCCAGGCGTGTTCGTACTTTGCGAGGTCGGTCTTGGTGAATTTCTGATTCGGCGGGTTTTGCATCTCCCAGTCACGGCGCCGCGCAGGCGTGCCCTGGCGCGCCCTATCGTCCAGGTAGGAGCCGCGGGCGCGCTCGTAGTACCAATGGGTCCGGACCTGGAGGCCGGTGATGGCAGGTGCGATCACTTCTCGCGACTGCGTTTCCAGGTCGCGGTGAAAGGTTCCGTTGGCTGCCAAGTCGGCCGCGTTCACTTTGTTCTGGCTGTTGGCGTATCTGGCGATGAGCGGCACCAGTTCGCCAATGTGATGCGGTTCCCTCAGGAGGGTGAGCTTGACTTGCACTACCACAGCCGAGATGTCCAACTGCTCCACCCTCGCCGCATGGTAGATGCTGGCGGTGGTCTGGCCGCCGTTGACAATCTGGAAATCGCGAACCCAGGCGAGGCCCGTCTGGCCGTCTTTCCGCTGTTGCAGGCGAACTTCGGCGGCAGTGCAACACAGGCCATTGTTATAAGCGAGAAAGCGATGCGGGGTCTCGCGCAACGTCTGCTGCAGGCCTTTGTTGACTTTGCCCTTTACTTGAAGGAACGCCCTTACGTTCCGCTCCAGGAGCCGCTGGCCGTATTCACCGTAAATGCGTGACAGGACTCGGCCGGGCATGAATGCAAGGTAGGTCTGATATTCATTGGTGTTATTGACGCCGGCGAGACAGGGGATCGCGCCGCCGAATTTATTTTCAAAATCAAGGTCGATGACTTTACGCTCTCCAACTCGCAACTGGCTCAGTTTCTTGAGATCCCAAAGAACATAGCGAAGCTCCAAGCCAGCAAGCCTCCTCTCTATGATGTTCCCGGCTCGTGCCACCCCGTTCGTGAGGAAAAACAGGCGGACAGTAGTGAGAGTATCCCTGGCTTCGTGGATTTGGCGTGCGACGTCGAATACGTCACGGCGATCGTTAACTTGAGTGTGAAAGCCCTGGAGTGCGCGGCGAAGGAAGCCCCGCAGGAGTTCGAAATGGCGGCGCGTCTCGGTGCTTCCGACGGTTGGGACCTCGTCTTTGGCCTGGTACAGGGCGACGAATAGATCGAGTGTCGCGGCATCGCCGGACAGAGCCCAGGCATTCAGCTTGGCTGCGGGCCAGCGGCCGCGGCTTACTGCACGGAAGTTGACGATTTCGGTGCCGTTGACCTCATTGTATTCGGCCAACTGTTCGAGAACCCACTCCGTGAACCCGCTTTCCAGTTCGTCGGTGTGTGCGTCGGCGGCGCACCGACGGCGGACCTCCTCTCGAACGTCCTGCGCAAATTGTTCAAGTGGGGTTAGTGGCTCTGGTTGTTCAAGTGGGGTTAGTGGCTCTGGTTGTT
>JAXDCU010000004.1:0-16621 GCA_034677645.1 Verrucomicrobiia bacterium | reverse complement strand
TGGCCTGCGGCGAGGCGCGACGAGGGAGCATATCCGCAGCGATACGCGACCGAGGAGCAACAAAGCCACGGGCCAAATTCGGCGCAACCCGCAGGGCGGCAGTCCTTTTGGGCGCAGGCGTCGTTGCTCGCTCCGCACCGACCACTGGCGGGTATGCTCGTCGCTCCCGTCTCGCCTGCGCCCAAAATCCCTAGCCGCGAACGTCACCGTATTTGCGTTCATGACCACTTAGTGTGGACGTGCGGTTCTCCGCGGCCTCCGCGTGCTCGGCGGCTCCGCGCGGGGTTTGGTTTTCTTTATCTCACGCAGAGGCGCTGAGCACGCGGAGTATCCGGTGGCGTCCACGTGATGGCGAGCGAGTGACTGACACAGACACCGCATCGGTATCCAGCACGTGATTCAAGGATACCCCCACAGTCTGAAGCAGCGTGGCCAGCCTGTGCCCCGCCCCATCGCTCGCCGAGATGTGGACGGCAGTGCTCAGCGGTCGGATCGGTCACTGGTGCCAAATTCAAGCTTGCCGCTGGTTGGGGTTCCGTGCATGAATGCCCGCACGATAGCGTTCATAAAAGAGACTGACTAAACACAGATAACACATTTCGCGTAGCTTCGGCTGCTGTCCGCATCGAAACAGGCAAATTCGACTCCGAGGACAGCGCTTCGAGGCGCGCCCCATGCGGGCGTGCACGAAAGCGTTCCTTGGAGGGCATGCCTGTGCCCGATGCGGGGCGTGAGTAAGACACGCCCCTTGTGTTTTGCAGCCGGAGGTTGGCCACCAACAAGTTCGCGAACTCGTTTGCCGTTGTGACATCGGCGGCGGTGCGCAACAAGCTGAGCGCCAAGAGCGCGAACCAAAAGCGCGGAACTCAACAGCCTATGAAAACACCAAGATCAATCGCGTTGGTCGCCGTTGCGCTCGCGATCTCCAGCGTCCAAGCAGCGGTTGAAATCATCGGCGGCCCTGTGATCAACACGGACAGCGGACACATCTACTACCTGCTGAGCGAGAGTTCATGGCCAGACGCCGAAATCAAGGCCAACCAGCTTGGTGGATACCTTGCCGCAATCAACAGCCAGGCGGAGCAGGACTGGGTCTTCAAGAACTTTGGAGCATTCGGCGGGAACACGAACCGCTCATTGTGGATAGGGTTGCACAAGGTGGATGGAGTTTGGGTTTGGTCGAGCGGCGAACCTGTCACTTACACGTACTGGGCGCCCGGCGAACCCAATGACGTCAACGGGCGCGAAGATGCCAGCTCAATCGACGCTTGGCGATGGACCCCGCCAGGCCAGTGGAATGATGCCGAGAGCGGTCTCGCTAGCGCAACATCCTCCGAGAGGACTGTCACCTATAACGGCCTTGTTGAAGTCTCGCCGAGTCCGGCGTGGGTCCAGTGGCCGCAATCCGAAGGTGGCAATGGACATTGGTACAGTCTCACCCGCCAGGAATACCGTGGCTGGGCGCAGGCTGAAGCTGAAGCCCAGACATACCCGAACGGCCACCTGGCGAGTGTCAACTCCACGGCGGAACAGAAGTTCATTGAGGCGGCGTTTCTGTCGGGCCACAGCGTCAGCAACACGTTCTGGATTGGGTTCAATGATTTCGCTCAGGAAGGGAAATGGGTGTGGTCAAGCGGAGAGCCGACAAGTTACACACACTGGCTCACCGGCGAGCCGAACAATCAAGCATCTGAAGATGGCGCGCTACTCAACTGGTCTTTCTGGGCGGGCTACGGCGATTTTGGCACGTGGGCCGACTATCCGGAGAACTACCTCGCTCACTACGGCTTGATCGAGGTCCAAGACACGTCACCGCCTGTCCGAGTCGAGGTAGACCCCGAAAGCCAGACTGTGCCACCGAAAGGGACCGCTGGATTCCGTGCCTGGACGTACGGCCTGGGGTCGGACCTGCAGTACAGATGGCAGTTCCAGGGCAGCGATATCCCCTCGGCCACAGAGCAGACTCTTGTCCTGAGGAACCTCTCCCGACTCCAGACTGGCTTCTATCGTGTCATTGTGAGCAGGCCTGGCATGGAGAGCTTGACGAGTAAGCCAGCTTGGATGGTAGTAGCTGGCCCGCCGGTAATCGTGAGGCAGCCCGTCAGCCGTGTCGTGGCCGAAGGTGAGAATGTCGAGTTCAGCGTGGCGGTGGATGGCGAAGGACCGTTCAGCTACGAATGGCGGTTGAATGGCACGCCGCTCATCGGCGCTCGCGAGCCAACCCTCTCTCTGTCAAACGTCAAGTCAACTCAGACGGGCAACTACTCCGCGCGCGTCAGCAACCCGGACGGCTCGACGCTTAGCACGTCGGCCAAGCTTACCGTAATACCCGTTGGATTCACGGTGGTTTACGCCAACGATATCGAAGGCGCTGTCGGCCCCGAATGGGTCCAGGCGAAAAAAAGCCTGACGCCTCTCGGAGCCCGCAAGTTCCTTGGCGAATACGGAAATGAGCAGGTTGTCCTGACGGTGAGCGGGCTGCCGAGCCATTCAGAGATACTTCTAAGTTATGATGTATACACAATCCGTTCGTGGGATGGCAACGACCCTGATTCTGGGCCAGACATTTTTGAGACGAGCTTAGTTGGAGGATCGACGCTGCTGCAGACAACGTTCTGTAACACATATAATGACTGGCAACACGGGTACATGCGACAATCCTATCCGCTCAACCACCCCGAGGGATCATTTCCTGAAAGGACTGGCGCGCGAGAAGTCAACACAATGGGCTATAACACAACGGGCTCCTGGTACGGCGAGTACGGCGACTCGGTGTACAACGTTGCGCACATTTTCGATCACTCGAATCCGACTATCGGAATTGTGTTTCGAGGTCAGGGTCTCGAGTCTGTCACTGACGAGAGCTGGGGTTTGGACAATGTGGTGCTGGCTGTCAGGACAACATTTCCTGCATCCCCTCCAGAGATTCTCCTGCCGCCCACAACCGAGATTGTGCGCAAGGGCGAGACCGCCGTGTTCAGAGTACTGGCCAGCGGATCAGGACCATTGAAGTACCGATGGCGGTTTGAGCAGGACGAAATCCCCAACGCCACCGCAGCTATCCTCACGGTGAAAGAAGCGCAAGCTGCGAATGCGGGACGCTACAGCGTGATTGTCGAGAACGACTTCGGCTTGATCTCACGTTCGCCAGCGGAACTCACAGTCGTTACCGAGATGCCAACCAGCCAGAACGTGAACGCGACCCGGAATGCAGTTCTCACGGTAGGCTTTAGCGGAAACGCGAGCGTTCAATGGCAATTCGACGGCACTGATCTTCCAGGAAGAATTGGAAAGATGTTGGTCGTGCCGGATGTCAGGCGCGAAAACGCCGGACTGTACTCCGCTGTTCTGAACAACGGCGCAAAGAGCTTTGAGGCTGGCCCCGTCCACCTTGCGGTTCCAGTCGGAGGCGAACCTGGTAGCACTGTCTGGGCCACTCAAGTTGGGGCCTGGCTTTACACAACGCCAGCTATAGGCCTTGATGGCACCATCTACGTGGCCAAGGTGAATCAACTTGAGGCATTGGACCATACTGGGAAGCGCAAATGGACTCTCGGCCTGCCTATCTCGCGCGGTTCACCAGCGATAGGCGTAGACGGGACAGTCCTGGTGGCCGGGTATGAGGCAGCGAAACTGTTCGCAGTGTGGCCTGACGGGAACCTTCGTTGGGAATTCCCGACAAGCCGGAAATACTTCGTCGCAACGCCAGCAATAGGCGCGGATGGCACAATATACATCGGCGAACAAGACTGGCCGGAAGGAACACATCAGTTCTACGCTGTGAATCCGGATGGCTCAAAACGCTGGGAAGTCTCCATAGAAGGGAGAATCTCACAGGCTGCGGTCGGGGCTGACGGTTCAATCTATCTCAAGGCATTCCCCGGCGGGCAAGAAACGCGCCTTTACGCCCTGGGGCCAGACGGACAGACTCGGTGGATTTGTGAGATACAAGGTCCCGCCGAAGGTTCCCTTGCGATCGGCCCGGACGGGACCATTTATTCAGGTTCAGCCGCCGGGATTCTCTACGCTATATCCAGACAGGGCGAGGTCCTTTGGCGCTTGGGGATGAGCTCCTCTACTGAAGCCCCGGCTGTCGGATCAGATGGGACGATCTACATCTCGACAATCTGGTCAAGTGAATTGTTCGCTGTTGCGCCCGACGGCTCGCTGCGACGGAGCGTCAAGTACGCTGATTTCGCATATTCGGCTCCCACAGTCGATCAACTGGGCAATGTCTACGTTTCGGCGGATCACCAAGAGCTAATGGCCATTGGGCCAAGCGGCCAACAACTGTGGGAGTACTGGACCGGTAGCCAGCGCTGGCACGCGGGCGAGAGCAGGCGTCCTCAGCCTGTTCTTTCGACCGACGGCACGATCTACTACGGGGCCACATTGCCTGACGGCACCGCGAAACTGTATGCAATCGTTGCTTCGGCCTCGGGCGGCAGTGCCGCTTGGCCGATGCCGTGGCACGATCCTCAGCACACAAGCCGCATGCCCCTGCTCTTAGAGGCAACAAACCTGAACGTGTCGGTGGGAGCCAACGTGGTGATGCGGGCGACGATGAGCGAGCAACCGCCGGTCCAGTTCCAGTGGTATCACAACGGGAATCCTGTCGCGGAAGCCACAAACCAAGTCCTGAACCTGACAGGCGTCTCGGCGGAGCAGGCTGGCGATTATCAGGTAGCGATGACGTACGCAAACGGAACCGCGTTGAGCCACGCTGTGCAGTTGCTCGTGGACGGCACATTCACCAAGATCACTGCCGGTCCTGTCGCCACGAACACGGGCGACTCGGTTGGTGTGGCCTGGGGTGACTGCGACGGTGATGGCTGGCAGGACCTGTTTGTAGCCAACAGCTCACTCCAGGACAACTTCTTATACCACAACAACGGAAACGGGACCTTCACGCGCATCGTCGATGCGCCGCCCGTCCTGGAGCCGGGGGCTTACACGGCGGGCGTCTGGGGCGACTACGACAACGACGGCAGGCTGGATCTCTTTGTCGCACAGTGGCGTGCGGACAATTGCCTGTTCCGCGGCGACGGCAAGAGCGGCTTCGAGACTATCCTCACGGGAAGTATAGTCAACGACGGCGGTAGCTCTCATGGCGCCGCGTGGGGCGATTATGATCAGGACGGCAGCCTTGACCTGTTCGTCCTCAACCATGTGGTGGAGACTGAGGAGGGAAAGAACTTCCTCTATCACAACCTGGGTGAGGGCGTTTTCGCCCGCGTTACTACGGGTAGTGTGGTCAGCGATCCGGGCCAGCATGCGAGCGGCACCTGGGCAGACTACGACGGGGATGGTGACATTGACTTGTTCGTGACCGACTGGATCCCTGGGGGCCACAACAAGCTGTTCCGGAATGGTGAGGGCAAGTTCACGAAGATCACGATGGGGCCATTGGTGACGGATTCCGGCACAGCCCAAGGTGCTGCCTGGGCTGACTATGACAACGACGGTGACCTTGACCTGTTTGTGGCGTATGTTGACGAACCCAGCCGACTCTACCGGAACGATGGCGCTGGTGTGTTTACGCCAGCCGATACCGAACCACTAACGTCGGATATTAGTAACGGGTGTAGTCCTGCGTGGGGCGACTACGACAACGACAGCGACCTGGACCTCTTTGTCAGCAACATGCGCGGACAGGGGAATCGCCTCTATCAGAACAATGGTGATGGTACGTTTTCCAGCGTCACCAACGGCTCAATTGTACATGACTTAGCCGATTCGTATGGGGCAGCTTGGGCTGACTATGACAACGACGGTTTTCTGGACTTGGTGGTCGCAAACCGCTCCTTCTATGGCTATCAAACCAAAGCCACTTTTCTGTACCGCAACAACGGGAACGCCAATCACTGGCTGAAGTTGCGGCTAACTGGTACCCTTTCCAACACTTCGGCCATCGGTGCAAAAGTCCGCGTCAAGGCGGCGAGTCGTGGGCACTCCATGTGGCAGTTGCGCGAGATCAGTGGCGGGAGCGGCTACTGTTCGCAAAACGCCCTTGATTCCCATTTCGGTCTCGGCGACGCTGACCGGGTTGAGGCACTTCGCATTGAATGGCCGTCCGGGCTCGTTCAGGAGTACGAGAACATCGGCGTCAACCAGTTCCTGACAATCACTGAGCCGCCGCTGTTGACACCGGTTGGCATGTCCTGGCCCGGCGAGTTCGAGATGGTCCTCACCAGCCGCGGCGGATTCGATTACGCCATCGAGGCCACTGCTGATTTTGTCACCTGGACTGAAATTGGCCAGTTGCTCCAGGTGAATGGTTCGATTCAGTTCGTGGACGATGAGGCGGCACTCCATTCCTGGCGGTTGTATCGCGCCGTTCAGAAGTAGCTGTGCTGAGAGTTGTTTGGCTGAGGATCGATGGCTCATGGTAACGGGAAACGCATGGCGTCCCAGCGCACTGACTGAAGTGATTTGGAAGTGTGTGCCACCACAAGGACCGCACAAGTACGAATTGTCGCCACCAAGGAGGGGGCCAGGGAAGGTGCTCAAGCTGCGTTGCGGTAAGCCAAGACACCGGCGGAAAACACTGCGCGGTTCTTGACGGAGTCCCTGCGTTGACACCGCGTGGGAGTGGTCCCTCGGCCCGTACGCAGCCCTCCACCGTCAGCCGGACCACGGAAAGAGATTCCCTGTGCGCGAATTACGGTGCCACTACCCGATAAAAGCGCCGTCCGTGAGCCAAGCCCTCGAGGTAAATGATCTCCACTGATTCGCCAGTGCCTACCACGCTCGTCAGCACCGACCACTCCTCGAGGTCGGACGATGTCTCGACGAACAAGGTCTGACCCGGCTCGCCCGTGACGTACAGCCGGAATTCGCCGTCGGGTGAAATCGAGCACGTGAGGCGAATCTCTGCGCCTGCGCCAACGACCACATCGAATGCCACCGTGTCACACAACGGCGGCAAGCCGTCGTCTGTGACCTGGAGGCTGACTTTGTTGGTGGTAGACGCGAACTCCCAGCCCGGTGTCCATGTGAATAGTCCGGTGACAGAATCGATGAGAGCGCCGATCGGCGGAGTTTCTGCAAAGCCGTAAACGAGCTGGTTGGCGGGCAAGTCGTCGTCGCTGGCTGCAACCGTGACCTGCAGCGTGTCCCCCACAGCGACTGACTGGCGTCCGATGGATGCAAACTCCGGCGCACGGTTGACCTCACGGACGTTCACGTCGAACGTGACCGAGTCATCCAACGGCGGCGTGCCGTTGTCGGTGACGCGCAGAGTGACACTGTGTGTGTCCGGTCCCTGGCTCTCTGATGGTCGCCAGTAGAAGGCACCGGTGGTCGGATTCACGGTTGCGCCATCTGGTGCCTCAGGGCCGAGACTGTACGTCAGGCTGTTGGCCGGGAGATCGTCATCCGTGGCCTTTGGCGTCAGCAGCAACACCGTTCCCTCGTCCACTGCCTGATTAGCTACCGGCGTGAGCTTGGGCTTCTTGTTCACCTCAGCGATCGTCACCGTGAAGGGCTTGCTGTCGGTCAGGACAGGGTCACCAGTGTCTGACACCTTAACCGTCATGGGATAGACACCCTGACCTTGCTCCTCGGTTGGGGTCCATGTGAATGCGCCTGTGGTGGGATCAATCGCGGCGCCGGCAGGTGCGCCCTCCAGGGCGAACGTCATCGCCTGCTTGGGCAGGTCTGGGTCGGTGGCTGCCACTGTGAACGTCAGCAATTGCTCTTCGTTGACAGCGCGATCAGTGACCCCGCCCAACACTGGAGCGTCGTTCACCTCATGGACAGTGATCGTGACCGACTTGCTGTCACTCAGAGGCGGGCTTTGACTATCCGACACCTTGATCGTCACCGTGAAGTCGCCGGGGCCCTGATCCTCGGTCGGCGTCCAAGTGAAAACGCCTGTGTTCTGGTCAATGGTGGCACCCAGAGGCGCGCCTTCAAGGCCGAAGGTGAGAGGCTGTTGCGGCAGGTCAGGGTCAACGGCTGTTGCCGTGAACGTAAGCAGTTCTCCCTCGTTCAAGTTTCGGTCGCCAACGGTTCCCAACACCGGCGGTTGGTTATCTTCAGTGACAGTCGCACGGAATGTCCGACTGGCACTCATGGCCGGGTTGCCATCGTCGGTGACCTTCAGAGTCACGAAGTACACCCCCGGTCCCTGTTCCTCAGTCGGCGTCCATTGGAACTTCCCGGACACTGGATCAACGGCGGCCCCCTGAGGTCCGCTCTCGATTGCAAAGGTCAGATTCTGCGCGGGCACATCCCCGTCAGCAGCCGCGGCGCTGAACAAAGACCGTATTCCCTCGCGGAACGTCCGGTCGGGCACGTACGCCAGCGACGGCGGAGTATTAACCTCGGCGACATTGATTGTGAATGAGGTTTCTCCCGTCAGCGGTGGCAGCCCGTTGTCATTAACCCGCACGTGGACCTCGTAGCTGCCTGGTCCCTGGGACTCAGTGGGAGTCCAGGCAAACGCGCCCGTGACAGCGTTGAGTGTCGCTCCCTCAGGCGCCTGGATAAGCGCGTACCGCAGCGATTCGAGCGGACTGTCCGCGTCGGTTGCGGTGAACATGAGCGCAAGCGGCACTTGCTCGCTCACCGCCTGGTCAAGGACAGGGGTCAACACAGGCGGCGCCATGAACCGGGCCGTGACGGTCTTGTCCGCGTCCATCGTCACCGACTCCGGACTGCTCTCGCCGGAGATGGCGCCTGACCAGTCGATGAAGAGCCACCCGTCCGCCGGCGTGGCCGTCAACTCAACAACTTGACCGGGATCGTACTGCGGTTTGGCCGGGTCAAGAACGACTGTGCCTTGCCCAACGATGTTAACCGTCAAGACACAGCCCGCCTTCGGAGTGAAACTCGCCGTGACGACCTTGTTCGTGTTCATCACCAACTGCGTCGGATTAGTGTCTCCAGCGAGGTCTCCGCCCCAGCCAATGAACACGTGCGTCTCGTCCGCCACAGCCGTCAGCGTCACTGGCTCGTCGTTATCGAAAAGAAGCCGGTCAGGATTCCGAATCACATCCCCCCCGCTCTCGGCCTCAACCGTCAAAGCCCACGGCTCAAACAACCGCACCGAGCGCAGCACCGAGCCGCCTCTGCCCACAGCCACCCAGACCCCTTGTGATTGCGCGTATGCCACGTCCTCTAACCTTAGGACCGACGGAGTCTCTTCGATCACCCAATCCAACCCGTTGGTCGACACCAACATCATCCCTGTATAGGCCGGAGCGCCCTCCCCACCGACAACAACGAATCGGTTGATGCCATGGCTCGCGCCTGCCAGACCAGAGGTGACGCCCGAAGAGACAGGCTCCCAATCGATCAGGTTGGAGGATTTCAACAGCGTCCCACCATCCCCACCGACAATCCACACACCGTTCCCGTAAGCTGTCATCGGCACCCCAGCAGTGGTGCCCGAATCCCTGACCGCCCACGTGATGCCGTCGGGCGAGGTGGCAATCAGGCCACCGGTGCCTGAAGCGACGAAGTACCCACCACCGTAAGTTACGTCCTGAAAGTGGTTCGCTGTGGCCACCGGTTGGAGCGTCCACGGACCCGCGCCGAGCGGAGAAGTCAGGATCGTGTTGAAATTGCCCACGACCACGCATGTCTCGCCCGCGAACGCCACGTCCGTCAGATGTGCAGTGACTCCAGACTCACTCAACTCCCAATTGATCCCGTCAATCGAAGTCAGGATCACGCCGTTATGGGCCGCCACCACAAACCGGCCGCAGCCGTATTTCAATCCCCACAGAATCTGTGTCGTAGGAGTTGTTCGAGTTGTCCAGGTCTCGCCGTCTGGCGAAGTCAAGATCGTGCCTCCGTCACCCACAGCCACAAACAGCCCGGCGCCGTACTCTACACCCGAGAGCCTGCCAGCGTATGGCGTTGAGACCAGGCTCCACTCGATGCCAGTCGGGTCTGTCACGATCGGATTCACCGTCACAGAGAACGACTCCTGGTCGCTCAACGGCGGAACTCCATTGTCAGTCGCCTGCACTGTGAATTCGAAAACCTGACCTGCGTCGGCCCCGGCAGGAGTCCAAGTCACCTGCCCTGTGATCGGATTAATTGTAGCACGGTGTGGCGCTTGGACGAGCTGCCAGCTCAGCGCATTGACTGGAATGTCCGGGTCCGAGGCGGTGCACAGCACAGTGAGCGTTTGCCATGGGTCGATTGTTGCATCGGCAATTGCAGCGACTACCGGCGGAGCGTTCACCTCGTTTACAGTCACCTGAAAGCTCTTTGTGTCGCTTAGCGGCGGCGTGCCGTCGTCGGTAACCGTAGCCGTAATCGGATATGACCCCGGGCCCTGGCTTTCATTCGGCGTCCAACTAAACACACCGGTCATCGGGTCAATGCCCGCTCCCGCCGGCGCGCCCAGCCCTAGACTGTACGTGAGCGTCTGCGGCGGCTGATCCGGATCAGTTGCCGTCGCTGTCAACGTCAGCGTCTCCAGTTCGTCGATCGTCTGATTCTCAATCGCGGCCAGCACTGGCGCGGCCGGAGCCGCATCGAGTGAAACCAGTTCGATCCCCTCGTTGAGTCCTTGGTTGCGACTGTACTGTTTCGCGACAGGATTGTTCCAATGCTCGTGCACTCCCAAGCTGCGGAGAGGGATACCCTCTTTGTGCGGATCGTAAAACGTCCCTGAGGGCGGTACGTTGGCCAGGGCGGCCTCGTGCAGGTAATCCTCAGCCCCGCCTTGAAGACTGTCTGGGCCACCAACCCCGTTCCGGACCACGTCCGGCCACTCCGCCAACAGGAAATCGTAGGCGACCGAGTCGATGGCCACCGGGTCCTGGGACGCAAAAAGGCTTGACGGCCAGTCTCCGGTCACACCGCTGCCGAAGGGGCTGGACATCCACTTGTGGGGTTGAGATTCAGAGTAGTACCCTCCGTAAAGCCCATCGACCAAGTAAAGCAGGGTCTTGCCCCCCAACTGCGCATGCCCCATGAAGTCAACCACGGCACGGTAGTGTCCCATACCCGGGCTCCACTGTTCGTTCGGCAGGCTCAGGTGCAAGTTGTAGTAGTCCTGGGCACCACCGTCCCTCAGGAAGCCGTTCGGCAGGCGGATCAGGGAGCCGTAGTTGTTCTTGCCACAGACCGTGATACCGGCGGAATGCCCCTTCAACACCGCGAAATTGACGAAGTAGTCTGCGTCGGCAAAAGCAGTTGGGAGGTAGTCCTGCTCTTTCCCCGACGCAGCTGCTGTACTCCAGGCGATCGGGACGTTTGTGAACTCCGCGCGCGTCCGCCCCCGCCAACCGTGATTATACAGGTAGTGGACTGCCGGAAACTCCGGTTGCAGAAGCGCAAGATACGAGTCCGGCCAGAGCGCCGTCGGGTCTCCCACCGTAATGTCGGCCTGCGGCACACCGACGACCTCCACCAGTTGCTTCAAAAGCGCGCGGATCATTTGCGGCGCCACGTCGACGCCGTTGGCCTGAACCGTCTTCTCATGAGTCAGCAGGTCAACCCAAGGCGGGCTTATTGGTGGCACACCGCTGAAGCAGGTAACAAGGTTCACCTTCACCGCGATCTTCTCCCCGGCTTGGTATGGCCGATCTCCGCGACCATGCTCCGCATTAAAATGGCGAAAAATGGCCTCCCATGCCGCCACATCCGTGTCCAAACCCGCCACGCCCCTTATCGCTCGCGATACCATCCGTGCAACGACATTCGGGTCGGTGTGCTTGTTGTCATACCAATGTTCGGAGGACTCAAATCCCTCCCAATCCGTCGCCTCAGGGGCGTGAACCCACACCACGCGACCGGTGTGAACACCTTTGCCCTCACCCAACGGTCCGTGCGCCCCCGTGGCGCCTGCCTCGACAGCCGGTTGGGGCACCCTGACAAGAACCACCGCGGCGCCAACCGCGGCCACAGCAGCATACACCCCAGCCTTGGAGAGTCGTGCCCGCCTAAGCAACTGCCGAGAGCGGCAGCGCGCGAACAGTGAAGCGGACAACGCCAGCATCCAAACCACAAAACTGCTCGCGAGTGGCGCAGCCGCGCGTTGGCACGGATACGCCGCCCGGCTCGGCTTGGGGATCACCCTCACCAGAAACCAGATCAACGACATCAAGCCCGCCCCGGGCAAGACCCACCGCTGCCACGTTGGAGTTGTGCTCGGCGTGAAGGTACACTCCGACCTCGAAGGACTCAGTGGCCCCCGCCCGGCCCTGAAAGCCGAGCGGTTAGATGGTGCCTTTCTCATTCCCATGCCTGGATGATTGAATGCGCAAGCGCTGGTTGACTTCTGAGCTGCGCGGAGTGCCGAACAGTTCGCCATAGCACGCCACTAGGCCAAAGGGCCAAGTTGTCCACTGAGTCCGCATGTTCGGAAAACCTCACGGGCTGTTCGGCAGTTCAACCACGCGATAGAACTAATCGTTCCTGGCGTGCTGCCATCGAGGTCAAGGACCTGATTGGTATCCTCCTCAACGATGTCCACGCTGCCCGAGACTGCTGTCCAGCCCGGGAAGGTCGTCTGACTGGCGTTCGCCTGCAAATACCATGAACTGATCCGGGGCTCCTCGAAACCCGCCATTATGGATGAAATCGGTCTGCGCCAGAGCGGCGATTGGCAGCAAGCCCAAGCACAGGAAAGCTGACAGAGTAGTGGCCAGAATCCGAGCCGGGCAAGAAACACGTCTGTTCATAATCGAAACGCCTTGCAGAAAGCCCCCCTTGCTTCTGCAGGGCATTTTGGACTCTGGCTTATCCGGTTCGAAATGTCGATCATTTTTCGCGTTCCCGAGTCCTCGCCTCACCTCGCTGACCACACCACGAAGTCGCGAAAGGTACGAAGGGCCGAGGCGAGAGTCGATTGGGGGTTTTGTTGGCCTTGCCGAGGCCAGGATGAGAATTGCTGTTTCGGGGTTGACTCGTCCTGTGTCAGTCGCTACTGTCTGACACCGTGAAAACGATCCCGCTGCGCCAACTGGTGCGGGAGCCGCTGAAGGTGAAACGCTGGACTAGGGCCGGTCAGACCGTCCGGGTCACGGACAACGGCGAACCACTTTGGACCGTCCAATCCGCCGTGGCCGCTGCCGACGACGAAAACCGGCGGCACGAGCTGGAGGAACTCCTCGACGCAGTCTTGCGGCAGCCCCGATCCCGTGTCAGCCTCTCACGGATCATCAAGGAATCGCGTCGATGAGGGCGTATGCCGACAGCAGTTTTCTGGTGAAGCTACTCGCTCGGGAGGGCGGATCGGAAGCGGCGGTAGCCGCGTATCGGCGCCTGCGACTGCCGCGTTTTTTCTTCGTGCCCTTGCATGCGCTCGAAGTCGAGAATGCGATCCGGCAGAAGGCCTTTCAAAGCCGGCGCGCGCTGCCGCCCGGCGAACGCGCTCGGGTGGGTCGGGAAAAGACCGTGACGGAGGCGCGCCTGCAGCAAATGCTGGAGCGCGGCCTATTGATCGACGTCACTGCGGATTGGGAAGAGACCGTGTGGAAAGCCCGATCACTCTCGGCAAAGCACACAGAGTCCACGGGGGCGAGATGCCTTGACTTGCTTCACGTTGCCTTTGCGCTCGTGTTGAACTGCGAACTCTTCCTGACCGCGGACCAGTGCCAGGGCCAGGTTGCGAAGGCCGAGGGATTGAAAGTCGTAACGGTGAGCGATCGGGCCTGACGCCGGAATTTCGGATGAGAGGCCCTTCGACAGGCCGGCGAATAGTATCAGGGGGCTGGTTTGGCAAGGGTCATCAGACAAACACTGCAACTCAGGCAGTGGGGGGAGCGCGAGCGTGTACATGGGGTGGGCAGTCTGGCAACGCAATGTTTATTGGGCCGCTCCGCGAGAGCATCGTGCTCCCGTTTCCTCCGCGATCTCCGCAGCCTCTGCGTGAGAAGTAAAGCGAGCCTCGCGCAGAGCCGCGGAGGGCGCGGAGCCACAGCCATCGGTGTGGGCGGAGTCCTTTCTCTTGGCGCGGGGTCCCACCATCGACGCGGCGGGAGGGGCCCCTCGGCCCCATAGGCGCTAACTTAAGACTTGCCATGCAGGCTGCGGTTGTGCTATCAGAGCGGCAGTGAAGCACGCGAACTTGCTCCAAGAGGAATGGGAGTTTCTGACCGACTTTCTGCCCCTAGACTGGCGCGAACAGGCCCGCAGCACTGGGGCCCTTCGTCGGGCGCGAGGAATCGCCAGCGCCGATTGCTTGCTGCAACTGATTCTGATGCACACGGCCACGGGCTTGTCACTGCGGCAGACGGTAGTGCGGGCGCGCGAGCAGTCGATTGCCGACATTTCGGATGTCGCCCTGCTCAAGCGGTTACGGTGCAGCGAGGCATGGCTGCGGCGACTGACCTCTCAAATGACCGAGATGGGCGACACAACCCTGCTCAAACGGCTCTCGCAGCAGCGGCGGGTCCGGGTGCTGGATGCCACCACGGTTGAAGAACAAGGGGGTGCGGGCACGGATTGGCGGCTCCATTACACCCTAAGCCTTCCGGATCTGAATTGCGACTTTTTCGAACTCACTGACGAGCATGGTGGTGAGAGCTACCGGCGAATTCCGGTAAGCCCTGGCGACTTGATGCTGGCAGACCGTGGTTACAGCAACGCGGCTGGAGCCAGCGCGGTGCTGGAGGAGGATGGGGATGTGCTGGTGCGTTGGAACAGCTTCAGTTTCCCGTTAGAGACTGCAGATGAAAGTGTTTTTGATGCGATCAAGGAAATGAGCAAGTTGCCCAAGCGTGGGGCCCGAGAATGGGCCGTTTGCTTCAGGCACCACGGGAAACGTTACCGCGGCCGGTTATGTGCGATTCGCAAAACTGCGCTGGCCACCGTCCGGGCGCAGGAGAAAATGCGACGCCAGGCCCGAAAGAAGGGAAAGCAGGTCAACGAGGAGGCCATCAAACTAGCTCAGTTCATCATGGTCTTTACCACGGTCAGCCCCAAGGAACTGAGCACAGAGGAAGTTCTGGAAATGTACCGGGCTCGCTGGCAGATCGAACTGCGATTCAAACATCTCAAGAGTCTACTGGGACTGGGCTGCCTGCCCAAGTATGATGCACAATCGTGCCGGGCCTGGATTCAAGCCAAACTGCTTTGCGGCTTGCTCATTGAACGACTTATGCGAGAGGCGAAGTTCTTTTTCCCCTGGGGATACCGCCTGCCTGCCACCCAGCCATTGGCGCGAGTTCATTGAAGCGCGCGATGCAGTGATAGCCATCGTAGGCCGCCCATTGTCGCTCAGGCAACTGGTGGCGCGCGGTCCCCAAATCCGTGCCGGACTCAAGGAGCGGAGCCGAAGCCGAACCGCCCAGCTATGCCGTTACTGCTGGGAGAGTATTCTGTTAAGTTAGCGCCTATGCCCCTCGGCCCCCACCCGGCTCTTGGCGCGAGCCGGCCCGCGAAAAGAGATTCCTTGAGCGTGACATGGTGTGACGGGAACCATATAATCGCCTGTTACATCCTTCTTCCCGCCGCGCCGCCAAACGCGGCCTTGCCTTTGTCCGGGAACGGAATAAGTCTTTCCCGGAATCAGCGCCGCGCGTATGTTAACGCAAACACGATGACAGATGGAACGCCGCTCAAAACGCACCAGAGCCAGATGAAGTCCAACGACCCGCGTGAATTGCCTGCTTACAGCATTGGCGAGGCGGCGCATTATCTGCGCATCCCCGTGGCGACGTTGCGCTCGTGGGTGCGTGGCCGCCATTACCCGACCGAACAGGGCAAGCGGTTCTTCAAGCCGTTGATCGGACTTCCGGACCCCAACTTGGCTTCACTTTCGTTCGTCAACCTGGTGGAAGCGCATGTTTTGGACGCCATTCGCCGCGAGCATGATGTCCCGTTGCCAAAGGTTCGCGCCGCGCTCGATTATGTGAACCGGCATTTCCGCGTCCCGCATCCGCTGGCGGACCACAAGTTTCAGACTGATGGCGTGGATTTGTTCTTGTCCCGCTTCGAGAAGCTGATCGCGGTTTCGCAAGCGGGCCAGTTGGCAATGAAAGAAATGCTCGCCGCCCACTTGCGCCGCGTGGAGCACGACGCGGGGGGCCTCGCCGTTCGCCTGTATCCGTTCACCCGCAAGCGCGAGGCCGATGAGCCGAAGATCATCGTCATTGACCCCTATGTTTCCTTTGGCCGTCCTGCGATAGCGCGGAGGGGCATCGCGACGAGCGTCGTCGCGGAGCGTTACAAGGCGGGCGAATCTATTGACGAACTGGCCCGGGATTATGACTGCGAGCGTGGACACGTCGAAGAAGCAGTCCGGGTTGAACTTGCCCTCGCCGCCTGAGCCACTGGTCTTCTTCGTTGATTGTTCCCTCGGACGCCGCGTTATTCCGAATGCCATTCGCGCCGCCGGGGGGCAAGTTGAACTTCACGACGATCATTTCCGGCAGGATGCCAAAGACCGAACATGGCTCGCGGAAGCGGGCAAGCGCGGATGGATCGTGCTTACCAAAGACAAGCATCTCCGTTACCGCGCAGTCGAAACGGACGCTCTGATGACTGCCAGAGTCCGCGCCTTTGTGCTGACGGCGCGAGGCGATTTGAGCGGCGCGGAAATCGGCCAGATTTTCGTCAAGGCTCTGCCCGCGATGAGGAGGTTGTGCGCGACGGTTTCGCCACCTTTCGTGGCACATGTGAGCCGCGACGGTAGCGTTTCAATCGTCAAGAG
>JAXDCU010000003.1:0-7598 GCA_034677645.1 Verrucomicrobiia bacterium | reverse complement strand
ACTCGTCCGCACTCCCCGTGTCGTCGAGGGACCAATCGCCGACATCGCTCCAACTTGCGGCGGCCGGCTGGACGCCGGTATTCACCACAGTCCATTCCACCGTCACCGTCCCGCCCGTGGTGGCAGTCGTGGGGGCGTCAACGGAGAGGACGACCAGGTTTGCTGGCGCTGCGAGGTCGATCACGGCCTGCACCTGCGTTGTGTCCCTGGTGTTGTTCCCGCGCGGGCCGACGATGAAATCGATTGTATCGCCAGCCGTCAGAGCAACAGGGGCCTGAGAGAGGAACGCGGTGTCCAGCGCGTACCCATCCACAGTACCAGAGAACAGAGTCTGGCCGTTGAGCAGGACATGGACGTCGGTGGTGGTCCCCCGCGTGCAGGCACCTCGGAACACCGCGCTGACCATGGCGGTGCCGGCCTGGCTGGCCGTCCAGCGAAGAACCGCGTACTGGTTCTTGGCGCCCGGGTGTAGCGTCAGCGCCCCCGCCGGCCACACAGTGGAATCCGCCGTGATGGTTGCCGCGGTCCCATTGTGCTGCACTGCCGGGTAAATGGTGGCGTTCTGGTTCCCCAGCCAGCTCTCCAGTCCCGCGATGGTTTGCGAATCCAAAGCTCTCTGGAAGACGCCGCCAAGCGTCCCGCTCCATCCGTAGCTCCACGGGCCGGCTGGATTCTCGTTCGCAACAAATTCCTGCGCCGCATCGAATCTCTCCTGAACGTTCACGGTCGCGAGGACGGCGTCTGTCCGGGCTGGCGGTTCGGCGTAGGTGGCGGTAACTTGGATCGATTGGCGTGCCCCGATTGACACGGACTCCGCCAGCACAACCAAACGAACGTCACGCACGCCTCCCGGTTCGATCTGGCCTGTGTTCCACCCGTCACCAGTCACCGCTTCGGTCACGTTGGCGTCACCATTCGCGATGTCGTAATAGGCGACTTGCCATCCATCGCCCGCGCCGGTCCCATGGAACACAAATGCGTCCGCGGTGGTCCCTCTGTTTTGCAGGCGCACGACAAACACAGATTCCTGCCCCGTGCGTAGCGTCTGGTACACCGACTGTCCCGCAGCACTAATGTCATAGATGCCGGCACCAACGTAATCCGCCTCCCACGAGTTGCGGATCATTACGTCCGGCGCCGACATTACCTCCAACGGCACGGCCCGCACGTTGTTCGCCGAGTCTGCCTCGAATTGCGTGTCGGCCGTGTCGGTCAAGAACAACAGATACCACGCCCCAGCAGCGAGGTCACCCGGCAACACGAATTGCCCTTGTCGGTTGTACTCGGCACCCGCCGCCAACGGGCTCGCCCCGGCCGTTGGACTCACCACAACACGGTCATTCGCACTCCACGTGGCGTCAGAGGAGAGATACACCGCGTCGGTCCATGCGGCGCCGGCTTCGCGGTTGCCCACGTTGTGCACGCTCCATGCTACCGACACTGTCTGGCCCCAGTAAACCGACGCAGGGCTGGTCGGCGGCTGCATCTCCAGATCGGCGGTGCGCAACAGGAGCGCGCTGACAAAAACGTCCTGTTCCGCCTCACCGTTCGTGCCGTCCTGGTCTTGATCCATCAGGTTCCCCGCGCGGTCAGTGATAGCCGGCCCGACAGTGAGAGTGTAGGAGCCGGGCTGGTGCTGGGCGGCGAAATTGACTCTGAACGTCGATTGGCTCAGAGCGCTGACGCCGGTCACGGGTATTGTTCCGGCCGGGCCAGACAGGACCACGTCTTCAGCGGTGAACGACGAAGAGAGCACCGGCTCGTCGAAGCTCACGTCGAAGCTCGCCAACGTGTCGTCCGCGCTTCCTGATGGGGTGATGGCCGTCACATGAGGCCCCACCCGCTCGATGGCGAACCAGCCCGCGTACGCCGCGGGTGCTACCGGATCAGTCACATACACCCGGACCCGGTCGATGCCCCAACTCTCGTCGCCGATGCCCTGGAGGTTGCTGCCGCGGAAACTCACCTGCAACGCCTCGCCGACATGCGGGAATGAGTAGAGGACATTTTGGTAAATGTTCTCGTTCCACCCCGACCGGTAAATGTTCGCCGCGGTGTCCGGGACGCGCGGGAAAGTCTGGACGGCCCAGTCGAATGTGCTGAAGGTGTAAGTGAACTCATCGGCGGGTTGGCCCGGCGCAATCACGCTGAAGTAGTCCGGGCCCGAACTGCTGTTGCCATCCCAACTGTCGATAATCAGAAGGTCCCATTCAAGCCAGACCCGCGCGTGCTCTGGAAGGCCAGCCAGCGAAAGAACCACGCTGAGGTTGTCGAAGTCGCCAAGGAACTGGCTCGTGGCCGCGTTGCCCGAAACGGTGCTTACGCTCCATTCGGTTCCAGCGCCAGTCTCGAAGTCGGAATAATAAAGTGGTTGGGCCATCGGGTTGCCGGCCAAATCTAGAATATCCGGCCCCACCGTGATCTGGTAGTCCCCATCGTCAGCTTGTACCGGGAATCGGATTTCGAACGTTTTGGTTTCGGCGTCAATCGCGACCACCTCGATCGTTGCTCCGGGCACAGCGCCTCCGGGGCCGGTCACTTTCACGTCAGCGGCGGTGAACGTGTCCGCCCGCACTGACTCGTTGAATATGACACGGACGGCCGACACGCCGGAGTTCACATAACCGGACGGGATTTGTTGGACGATGTATGGTCCGCGACGGTCGACCACGGTCAACGGGAGCGCCATGACGTTGTTAGTCTCGTTGGTCTCGGCTTGTTGCAAGTTGTAGTCGGTGACGACAAGGATGTACCATGCGCCGGGCGCGACTACTGGAATCCATACTTCGCGGAGTGTCACCGTCGCGTACGCGGCTCCGGCGTCCAACGCGCCGGCCCCGGCCGCCATAGTTGCCAACCACCGTTCACGCCCGGTCAACGTCGCATCTGGCGAGATATAGGCCGCATCAGACCAAGAGCGAACAGTCGTGCCGTCACCGGTATTGCCAACACGCCACAAGACCTGAAGCGACTCCGCGGCGGCAGCAACACTCTCCGACAACGAGGCCTCGGTCACCACAAGGTCCGGCGCTTTGAGAGTCAGAGGAACCGCGCGGATGTTGTTGGTCTCATCCACCTCCGGCTGCGCGCCGGTCACATCAGTAATGAACAGAACATATACCGCTCCAGTGTTGGTGGGAATTGGCAAGGCGACTGACACTGACGCCGCGTAGTCGCTGCCGGGGTCAAGTGCTGACGCTGATCGGGCGCGTTCCAGCAAGACCGTGAACACGTCGGCTAGCGACGTTGAGGTCGAAAGAGCGACGCGATCCGTCCATGCCGCCAGGGCGGGGCCAGTGCCAGTGTTGCCAACGGTCCACTCAAAGGTCACCGTCTCGCCCCAGGAAGCCGCAATCGGCGCAGACGCCGCCAACACCTGCAAATCCGAGCCGGGGATATTGATCGCGTGGACCCTCTGGTTGTCGCCCTCTTCAGTCTCAGGTTGAGTGGCATCGACGTCCGTGACCACGATCAGATGGCGAGGTCCAAGGCCGCTCTCCATCGGAATGGTGACTGAAACCGAGGCGTTGTAGAATCCACCGCCGCCTTCGAGCGGGTGATGTTCGGCTGGTGGTTGCCCGGCGAGCGTGGCCAACACGACGTCGCCGGCATCCAGGATCGCGTCGACGCTCAGGTATACCCGATCTGTCCAATGTCCCAAGGCGTCGCCTGGTCCTGAGTTGGCCACGGTCCAACTCACGCTGAACGACTCGCCCAAGCCGGCCGTGTCGGGAGCCGTCACGGAATCGACGGTCAGATTAGGCCCTGGCAAGTCGATGGCGACCGTGGCGAGGTTGTTGTTCTCCGCGCTCTCTCGCAATGTGCCGAACGCATCCGCCACCACCAGAACATAGCGGAGGCCATTAGCCCCAAGCGGAATCAGAACCTCGCGGTTAAACTCATACTCGCCCTGTTCCACAAGCGGCAGGTGGACCACCGCATCCGCCGAAGTGAGGAGAACATCGGACGCATCGAAGCTCTCGTCAGCGGAGAGGTAGATCGCGTCGAACCAGCCTTTTAAGGCGGCGGCGTTGCCGGCGTTCCGGACTCTCCAGGTCACCTCGATGGTCGACCCCCAGTTTGCGGTCGCCGGTGCGCTCAGCGAGATGATCGTCAAGTCGGGTTGGCTGGTGCTAGACACTTCGACCTCGGCGGCGCGGAAGTTGTTGCTTTCGTCGACCTCAGCCTCCTCGTCCCACCGATCCGTCACCACCAACAGGCTATACTGCCCAGCGTCCACGACAGGCACCACGACCTTCGCGCTCGAAGTATAGTCACCTCCAGCAACCAAAGGCGTCGTCTGCGAGCGCACGACACTGCCAAGGAACAGGTCCGTGCCATCGAATTTGTCATCGATCGACAGGAACACCGCATCCGTCCAACTCCCCACTGCGTCGCCCGATCCCCGGTTCAGCACTGTCCAGTTCACGTCGACGGTTTCCCCCGACGTGAAGCGGGCCGGCACGGTCACGACCGACACGGAGAGATCGGCGCCTGCCAATGGCGCCGTGGACGGCACGCGATCGGGTTGCTGGTCGGCCGTTCCAGCGCCGAGAGTGGCGTGCAAGCCAAGGTCCGTCTGGTCAAATGCGACCGCCCCATACGTTTCCGTAAAGCGCCAATAGCCCGCCAGGCCTCCGGGCGCTCCGTCGAGGACGCGGTCCCAGTCGTGCAGTATCTGATCGGCCGTCCGCGCTATCGTCCAAACTCGTACTTCGTCGATGTCGCCCGCGAAGAACCGACGGGTTCCGTAGGTAGTGTCGTCGTCGTTGTACTTGCCAATCGACCACGTGGCTGCGCCATCAGGCGTTTCTGGGGCGTAGGTGAACTCGTCAACCAGACTGCTATTCAAGTAGGTCTTGATTGAATTGCCATCATAGACCACGGCCACGTGATACCAGTCACCGGCAACGATGGGCAAGCCACTAAGCTCCCGGAAACCATTGTGATACTCGACGGTCAACATCGAGCCCCCATCCCAGACGTTCAGTCCGAACCCGAGCCCGTAGTGGCCGGAGACATCGCTGCTGATGACGTTGTTGGGGAAGCTCGTCCCATCCGCTCGCAGCGCGGACCGGACCCATGCTTCGAGCGTCAATGGCAGTTGATTCGCCGAAGCGGTGGTCGGCGTGGCCACGAAATCGTTCGCTCCGTCAAACCGAAGCGCGTACCCGGCTGGGTTGAGCGACCGGATGAAGAAGCCCAGCGTGCCCGTCCCGCCCGATTGGTATCCCCCGCCGCCGGCAACTGAACTGCTTGCATAGCCCTGGAAGCCAGCGTCCTCGGCGTAGTAAACCGCGATGCGTCCTCCGCCTCCGCCGCCAGCCCAGTAGGTGCTCGAAGCCGTGCCTCCCTTGGCCTCAAATCGGCCGCTCCCGGTCAGGACGTTTGTCGTCACCCAAATACTCCCGCCCGAACCGCCTCCCACCTCGACACCGCCGTAGTTGACCATCGACTGGCCGTTGGACGAGATGACGCCGTCCAGAGTAAGGGTGCCGGCGATCTGGAGCCGAATCGCACCGCCGCCCGCGCCGCCGGCCAATTCGTTGTCAGGGGCCGCCCCCGATCCCAGGTCCAGCGGTTCGAACACGCTGCCGTACGCAGCGCCACCGGGCCTCCCGCGCCGGTCCCCGCCACCGCGTCCGCCATAGCCAGCGCCGGGACTGATGTCGTCAGGCCGGTTTGTAGTGCCGGGGCCGTTGCCCGCTGGCCCATTCCTGACACCTCCCGTGTACCCGAGCGCATCCGCGGTAATCGAGGAACCCGATTCGACGAACACATCGGAAGCCTTAATCGTCACTCCTGCGCCGATCCATTGGTCTGCCACCGGCCCAGTATGGTTCTCTGAATAAGAGTAAATCGTCGAATTGCCCCTCAGCCGCAGCGTGCCATCGATGGTCAGAAGCGCGCCACCGCCCAATTCGATCCACGCGGCGTCATCCAACGTAACCGCCCCGAAGTGGAGCGTGTCCGTTTTGGCGAGCACGGCTCTTTCACAGACTTTCAGGTGCAGCCCTGACACCGACGTGTTGAAGAAGACAACCGTGCCGGTCCCGCCGGCATTGTAGCCCGCTCCACCCGCGGCCGTGGACGACATGAATCCCGTGAAACTCGAATCGTCCGCGGCGTACACGGCAATGCGTCCGCCGCCGCCGCCGCCGGCCCAGTACGTGCTCGAAGCCGTGCCGCCTTTGGCCTCAAACGCTCCAGCGCCCTTCAGTATGTTTGTCGTCACCCATATGCTTCCACCCGAGCCACCACCCACCTCCACACCGCCGTAATCGACCATCGACTGGCCGTTGGCCGATACAAGCCCGTTCAACTCCAGCGTACCCGCGACGATCAACCGGATCGACCCGCCCCCGGCGCCGCCCGGCGATTCGTTGTCCGGAGCAGCGCCTGATCCGAGGTCCGTCGGTTCATACTGACTTCCATAAGCACTGCCCCCCGCCCGACCCCGCCGGTCGTATCCTCCCGCGCCGCCGTAGCCAGCTCCCGGACTGATGTCGTCCGGTCGCGGCGTGGTGCCCGGGCCGTTGCCGGACGGGCCATTCCTCACGCCGCCCGTATAACCTTGCGAATCCGCCGTGATCCGCGACCCGACATCGACGACAATGTTGCCGGCGCTGATCGTGACGCCGTCGCCGACCCACTGGTCAGCCACGGTTCCGGCGCGATTCCGACCGCCACAGACCACGGTCGAGTTGCCTGTCACTTGCAGGCTTGCCACTGTCAGTTGAGTGCCTCCAGCCAGGGTCATCGTCGAGTTCGAGACCAATCGGATCGTCTCGGCTATGTTCGCGGTGCTCCCTTCGCCCCAGGTGAGAGTCGCCCCGGTCACACCTTCAGTCCCCAGGAAAAGCCCGCGAAGCTCGGTTGCGGTATCGCCCCAGAACGCGAAATTCTCGTACACAGAAAGAACAGCCTGCGCTAGGGCAAATCCAGCGGATTGATCGAAGAAACCAGTCGTCCCGCGACCGCCAACGTTGACACCGGCGCCGCCAGCCGCCGTCGACGCGACAAATCCAGCGAACTCGGCCGCGCTCTGGTAATACACCGCAACGTGCCCGCCACCGCCACCACCGGCATAGTATGTGTGCGAGGCGTTGCCGCCTTTAGCCTCGAACCAGCCAGCCCCCTTCAGAACTTTCGTCGTGACCCAAATACTGCCACCGGAACCGCCGCCCACTTCGCCCCCGCCGGTCGGCGACTGGCCATTGGCCGATACGATCCCGTTGAGCTCCAACGTGTCCGCCACAATCAACCGGATCGCACCACCGCCATTGCCGCCCGCAAGTTGATTGTCCCCCGTGGCACCCGACCCGAGGTCCTCTGGCGCCAAAGGATCGCCATATGCAACTCCACCTGGATTCCCATCGCGGTTGGCCCCCCCCGCCCCACCATAGCCCGCACCGGGACCGATGTTGCTCACCCGGCTTGTGCTCCCCGGTCCGTTCCCAGCTGGCCCGTTCACCGCACCCCCCGTGTATCCCTGGGAATCCGCCGTGATCCGCGATCCAGCGTCGAGCGTCAGGTTCCCTGCTTGAATTGTGACGCGCACCCCCCCCCCGGGTCCCGCCACCAGCCCGGTCGTGTTG
>JAXDCU010000002.1:0-5410 GCA_034677645.1 Verrucomicrobiia bacterium | reverse complement strand
TGCTCGCTCCTTACAGACCGCTGCGGGTATGCGCGTCGCTCGCGCCTAGCGTGAGGCGAAAACCCCTTGCGGCGAAACACCAGCCAATTGGGAGACACTACACTAGTTTGCGGTTGGCAACAGTGCTGTCGTTCCGGATACTCGCGCGACTGGCCATGGCCGAAGCGAACAAACACGTCTACGACGAAAGCAAGATCAAGACCCTTTCGTCTCTGGAGCACATCCGCCTGCGCCCCGGCATGTATATCGGCCGATTGGGCAATGGCTCACACCCCGACGACGGCTGCTACATTCTCATCAAAGAGATCATCGACAACGCCGTCGACGAGTTCATCATGGGATTTGGCAAAGAAATCCGCATCCGGATCGAAGGCAACTGCGTCACGGTGCGTGATTTTGGACGCGGCATACCACTCGGCAAGGTCATCGATTGCGTCTCGACCATCAACACTGGAGCCAAGTATAACGATGATGTCTTCCAGTTCAGTGTCGGACTGAATGGGGTGGGCACAAAGGCGGTCAATGCCCTTTCGCGCGTGTTCGCGGTGCGCAGCTTTCGCGGTGGCGAGTGCGTGGAGGCGAAGTTCAAACAGGGCCATCTGCGGAGCGAGAGAAAGAGCCGGGACCAGAAAGAGCCTGACGGGACGTGGATTCAGTTTGAGCCGGACCTTGAATTGCTCCCGGGCACGGTATTCCAGCCCGAATACGTCGAGGAGCGGCTGCGACATTATGCTTATTTGAATACTGGCCTGAAGCTCGTGTTCAACGGCAGGGTATTTCAGTCTCGTCTTGGATTGCTGGACCTCGTGCTCGAGGACCTCAGAGCCGACGAGAGCGATCCGCTGTATTCCCCGCTTCATTATTCGACGAAGATGCTCGAGTTCTGTTTCACCCACAGCAATAGCCGTTACGGGGAGACGTTCTACTCGTACGTCAACGGAACGCGCACCGCTGATGGCGGCACGCACTTGAGCGCGTTTCGGGAGGGGCTGCTCAAAGCTGTGAACGAGTACTCGAAGAGAGGATTCGACGGCGACGACGTTCGGGAGGGGATTGTTGGCGCGGTATCGATCCGCCTCAAGGACCCGGTGTTTGAATCGCAAACAAAGAACAAGCTGGGCAACACCGAGCTTCGTGCCGGTCTGGTCAACAAGGTCCGCGAGGAACTCCTCCAGTTCTTCAGTCGCAACAAGACAATCGCTGAACAGATTCTTGCCAAGGCCGAGGACAGCCGACAGCTCCGCAAGGAACTGCAGGACGTAAAGAAGCTTGCTCGCGATCGCGCCAAGTCCGTGGCGCTCCGCATTCCGCAGCTCAAAGACTGCAGGTTGCACTTCGACAAAAACCGCGGCAAAGGCGACGGCACGATGATCTTCATCTGCGAAGGCCAGTCCGCCGCCGGCTCGATAACCAGTTGTCGAGACGTGAATCGCCAGGCTGTGTTTGTCCTCAAAGGCAAGCCTCTCAACGTCTGGGACCTCAAACGCGACGTCGTCTATCGGAACGACGAATTGTACAATCTCATGCAAAGTCTCAACATTGAGGACGGGCTCGACGGCTTGCGGTATGAGAAGGTCATACTCGCCACGGACGCCGACGTCGATGGCCTTCACATTAGGAACCTGATGATCGCCTTTTTCTTCCGCTTTTTCGACCAACTCGTCCAGAACGCTCATCTGCACGTGCTCGAGACTCCGCTATTCCGTGTTCGAAACAAGGAGCGCACGATCTATTGCTACAGCGATGCCGATCGTGATGGGGCCGTGAAGAGCTTGGGTGGCAAGCCCGAAATCACACGGTTCAAGGGCCTGGGCGAAATCTCGCCGGCGGAATTCAAACCTTTTGTGGGCGAAGCCATGCGTCTGACCCGTGTCGAATATGCTCCCAGACATGAAGCCGGGAGCATCTTGAGTTTCTACATGGGCAAGAACACGCCAGAGCGGAGAGACTACATCATGAACCACCTCGTTGTTCCCGTCGAGGAATGAGATTCGTGCCATGTCCCGCAAACGCAAGACAGACCCAAACCAACTCGACTTGCCGGTCATTGCTGACGGGACTGGAGTAGCACGACCCCCACGCCCGGCGGATTCCCCTGTTCTGGCGGACGCGCGGCCTGTCAGCGGACGAGCGCGACGGAGTGCAAACGGCGCCGCTGGCGCAGCGGAGTCTCACGTCCAGGCCGAAGCTCTACCCGACGCGCGCGTCATCCCCCACAGGCCGTTCGATCCGGCCAAGATCGAACAGCCACTTCATCGGCGCGTGGGCAGGAGCTTTCTCGACTACGCCTCGTACGTCATCCGCGATCGTGCGATTCCCAATATTGCCGATGGTCTCAAACCCGTTCAGCGCCGCATTCTCTGGGCTCTGCACCTAGCGGACGACGGGCGCTTCGTCAAGGTTGCCAATGTCGTCGGTGACACGATGAAGTTCCATCCGCACGGCGATGCATCCATCACCGAGGCTCTGGTCGTACTGGCGAACAAACGCTACTTGATCGAGGGTCAAGGCAATTACGGCAATCTGTTCACCGGCGATCCAGCCGCGGCGCCTCGGTACATCGAGTGCCGACTTACTGACCTTGCTCGATCCGAGCTGTTCGATGACGAGATCACGGAGTTCGTTCCCAGCTACGACGGGCGCAACCGCGAACCGGTCGCGCTTCCGTCGCGACTTCCGTTGACACTCATGCTCGGCGCCGAAGGGATTGCTGTTGGTCTTGCGGCGCGCATACTGCCCCACAATTTTCCCGAGCTACTCAAGGCTCAGATCGCGATTCTGAAGGGTCAACCGTTCAAGTGTCTTCCTGACTTTCAAACTGGCGGTCTCATGGATGCGCGTGCGTACAAGGACGGCACTGGGAGCGTGACCGTCCGCGCGAGAATTGGCGTTCAGGACGAGTCCACGGTCGTAATCAAGGAAATTCCGCCCACCACGACTACCGAATCGCTCATTGCGTCGATAGAAGACGCGGCGCGCAAAGGGAAGTTGAAGGTGAAATCGATTCACGACTTCACCTCCGACAAGGTCGAGATTCAGATCAAGTGTCCGCCTGGAGTGGATGCGTCAAAACTGGTCGATGCACTATACGCGTTTACCGCCTGCGAGGTCACGATCGCCAGCCGGATCGTTCTGATCCGCGACAATCGGCCGGTCGAGATGACGGTAAGCGAGTTGCTGCGGGAAAACACGGAGCAACTGGTCGCTCTGATGAAGCGGCAGCTCGAACTGAAGGAGAAGAAACTCCAGGACGAACTCCATTACCGCACGCTCGAACGCATTTTCGTCGAGGAACGCATCTACAAACGCATCGAACAATGTAAAACAAACGAAGCCATCGCCACTGCCGTCCGTGACGGCTTCAAGCCGTTCCGTAAAGAACTTCTTCGCGCCCTGACCGACGCCGATGTTGAACGTCTGCTGACGCTACGCATCAGGCGCATCTCGTTTTTCGACATCAACCGACACAGAGAGGAAATCGATCAAACCAAGGCCGATCTTGGCCAAACCCGTCGCAACCTCAAGAACCTGACGAGCTACGTGGTCGGTCACATCGAGACTCTACTTGCGAAATATGCTCCGCTCTGCCCGCGCATGACCAAGTCGAGCCGCCACGATGAGATCGACGCGCGCGAAGTCGCGTTCAAGGCTTTCAAGGTCGCCTATGATCGCCAAAGTGGATACGTTGGTCACAAAGTCGGCGGCGACGAGTTCAAAATCGACTGCACTAAGTTCGACAGAATCCTCCTCGTGTTCAGAGACGGGCGTTACAAGGTAATTGACTTGCCCGAGAAGCTCTTTGTCGGTTCTGACCTCGTATACTGTGGGCTTCCCGAACGTGACCGCGTGTTCACGATGGCCTACAGCGATCGAAGCGCCACTTATCTTAAGCGCTTCCGCTTCGGCGGATACATACTGGAGAAGGACTACTCATGCGTGCCCCAAGGCGAGAAGTGCCGCGTTCAGTTCTTCGCAACCGACACGCCAATGACACTTCACATTCGCTACAAACCCGCCCATTACCAGAAGATCAACCAGCAGACTTGTACGCCATCCGAACTAGACGTCAAGGGCCCCAGAACACGCGGCCGTCAAATCTCGATCAAGGACATCGCGAGCATAACCGCCGATCCCACCCGCGGATGGGACCCCGAGGCGTTGACGACCCGCATCCTGTTTGCGTAGCCCGCATACTTCGCGGCGCGGCCGAGCCGCAACCAAACGGCAACGCCCAAAGGACTGCTAGCCGGAGTTCGCCAGCTATACATCGCCACTAACAAGGCTGGCACCTTGCACACCGATGTGGCGGTTCAGGCTATTCCGTGGGGACAATGGAAGATTGATCCGTGGGGAAACGGGGGTTAGGGAGGGATTGGAGCGTGGAAGTGAGATTATTGAGTGGGGACCGTGACGCGGCGGTGTGAGAGCGCCGGCGTGGCGGGGCCTAGGGCCTCCCACCTCAGGAAAAAATCATACAGTTGTGTGGGGCGATCCTCGGGCCACCTGCCTCACCCGTGGACCACGGAGTAAAAGCGGGGAGCGTGGCCTCCTAGGGAGCCGGCTTCAGGCAAGGGTAATCGCCCAGGAGCGAACGCTTGCCGCACTGCGCCAAGAACCGCAATATCTGCTCGGCCCTGCCGACGCCGCGTCGCAACTGTTGCCACAGATGCGGCGGAGATCGGATCAGGACCGGTAGGATCTGACCAAAGGCTTTGGTGAGCACGGTGACTCTGGTCAGAAATCGGTTCCAGGCCCGCTGCAGACAGCCGGCCATCACCGGGTCAGGCGGAGGATCGAGTCCTGAACTCACTTCCGCTTGGCCATCGAAATGCGCCTGGAGTTGCTCGACCTTCAGAGGGCGGTAGGTCAGACGATTGGCGGGCAGAACCGAAACGGTGTGGCCACAGGGCGGGCACAGGAACCGCTGCACCGCAAACGTCTCCTTTCCCGTCGGCTGCTGGTAGCGCGCGTAGGAACCGTGACGATGCATCTTTCCCGCGCAGCCACGAGGGCAGCTCGGTCGGTCGCCTCTGAAGCTGTCCGCGCGAACTTGGATGCGCCTTTCCAAAACCGAACCCGACACGGAAATCAAGCACGCGCTCTTTCCGTGAACTCGGACTCAGGCTCCCAACTCAGTCCCTCACCGTCAGCCCTCGGGTCCCACGGAACAGTGTTCCGCGCGACAGCACATGTACCAAGCGCAGTGCCTTGGGGTTGCCGCCGACGAAGCGGTCCAAGTCCAGCGCCAGTTGCCGAGCGTCGGTGGCGTCGTTCTGCACCCCATTGTGATCGGGATCCAGCGAGCGAGGTGCAACCAAGTACGCGGTGATCCCCAGCGCGGTCAGTTGGCGATGGAGCACAAAACCGCCCGCGCCGGCCTCGTAGCAGCAGTAAACCCGTGCGGCCAGCT
>JAXDCU010000001.1:0-12582 GCA_034677645.1 Verrucomicrobiia bacterium | reverse complement strand
CTCTGCGTTTCGTTACCCGGGAACTCACCCTTGCCGGAGCCGCGCGCGTGAGCACGCGGCAGGGGAACGGCAAGTGAAGTGTGAATAGTGAGGAGTGATTGGTGAAGATGGTTATCTGCTATCGGTTATCAGGGGAAACAGAGCCGCGCGCGTGAGCACGCGGCACGCAGAGAATTATTTGAGAGAATTGTTAACGGTTTGCTCACAAAACTGGCTGTTTTGGAGTGTTAGTTGCCTTCATTTCCATTAGTTGAGTATCCGCCTCAATAGCCCCACACCATCTTGTGGTTTTGCTCTTTACAGGGGGTGATGTTTGAGGTATTTGATGTTTAGTGCATCTGAAGAGTCTGACAGCGGTTGGGTTCAAGTCCTTCCCGGACAGGATTTCTCTCACTTTTCAACCCGGTATAACGGCTATTGTGGGGCCAAACGGTTGCGGCAAGTCCAACATTGCGGACGCCGTCAGGTGGGCGCTGGGCGAGCAGTCGGCGAAAGCGCTGCGTGGGGAAGAAATGTCGGACGTGATTTTCAACGGAACCGACGCGCGTCCGAAGATGGGATTTGCTGAGATAAGCCTGACGATTGAGGGCGTTGAGGAAGCGTGTTTGAAGGCGGCTGGCGTTCCGTTGCCGTACCACGAGGTGACGGTGACGCGCAGGGTGTTCCGAGACGGGGGCAGTGAGTACTTCCTCAACAAGACGCCATGCCGTCTCAAGGACATACAGCAGTTGTTCATGGGGACAGGCGTTGGGCGTGCCAGTTACAGCATCATGGCACAGGGGGCCATGACTCAGATTCTGTCGAGCAAACCCGAAGACCGTCGCGCCGTTTTTGAGGAGGCGGCCGGTGTCACGAAGTTCAAAGCACAAAAGCGAGAAACACTCCGCAAACTCGAGAACACCGAGCAAAACCTCGTCCGCCTCGAAGACGTCATCCGGGAAGTCAGACGGCAGATAATCTCGCTCCAGCGGCAGGCGGGAACGGCGCGGCGATACACCCATTATCAGACTGAAATACAGCACCTGGACACGCAGCTCGCGCGCCATCAATTCGACAGTCTGCAAAGCGAAACTTACCAGTGCCAGGAGCGACTCGAAGCCGCGCGGAGCAGTCTTGAGGGTTGTTCATCCGAGGTGGATCGTATTGAGGAACAGGTCAATGACCTTCGTGAGCAGTTGTCGGTCCTCGACGCTGAAATCAGCGCTGCCCGGCAGCGCGAACTCGAAACCAAGGCCGAATGCGATCGTCATGGAAGTCGCATCCAGTTCAATCAGGAAAAGCTTCGTGAGCTCATGGCTCAAGACGCGCGAGCATTCAGCGACATCGCATTGGCGCAGGAACGCCGGTTGGCGACTGAGCAAGAGCTGGCGGGCGTGAATGAGCGGCTCAAAGCTTCCGTTGCGCATCTGGGCCGACTTCGCGAGGAAATGGAGTCGCGCCGGCAGGCATTGGCTGGGATCGAGACAAGCTTGCAGCAGAGCCAGGACAAGCTGCGCCGCGAGCAGGACGATGCTTTCTCGACGGCTCAGGAGTTGACACGCGTTCGCAACGAGGCCGGAGCGCTCGATTTCCAGAAGCAAGCCAACCGCGTTCGATTGGAAAAACTCTCCGCGGAGAAAATCCAGCTTGAAGAAGAGCGAGGCCGACTCGAGCGACGGCTCGAAGAGTTTGCGCGCGACTCAGCACTGCACGGTCAGAGTGCCGAAGCCCAGCGGATCGCTCTGGAGGAGAGGCGGAAAAGACTGGAGAAAACCCAGAACGAACTCGGCAATGCAACCGAGAAACTGGACGGCCTGCAACGACTGCAGGCCGAACAACACTCGAGGTTGGGCGTGTTGCGCCAGCTCGAGGATAGCCATGAGGGTTTCGGAGCCGGCGCGGTCGCCGCTTTGAAAGGCGGCCCTCAGGTACTGGGCACCTTGGTTGAGCATCTGCGCGTTCAACCGGAGTATGTGACGGCCATTGAGTCGGCGCTCGGACATCAACTCCAGATTGTTCTCACCGACCAACCAGAAGCGGCCTGTGGCATTCTGGCTGATCTTGCGCGCAACAAGAAGGGATTTGCCAGTCTCGCCTCACTCGCCCTGCGCAACGGAGAATCCGCCGATCTTGTAGCGTCGATTCCGCCGGCTATGGCCTCGAAGCTGGCAGCGATCGGAAGCCGGCCGGCACTCGATGTAGTCGAGGCGGACCAGACAGTGAAGCGATTGGTTGTCAGCCTGCTCGGATCGACGCAGGTTGTGCCGGACCTGGTCACGGCCACTAAGGCATGGCGCGAATGCCAGGGGGCGTGCGATTTCGTGACCAGTTCAGGCGAGTCGCTGAACAGACATGGCGTGTACAGCGGAGGCGACGGCGCCAGCCAAGGCGCAACACCGTCGTCACTGCTCGCGCGAAAGAATCTAGTCGCTGAAATCGAGAAGGAACTCGGAGCGCTGCAGCAGGAGATCGGAGAATTGAGCCGGCACAAGGGCGGCCTGCAGAGCGATCAGACCGCGCTGCTCGCCGGCCTTCAGCAGGCGCAGGATGACCTGCGCGCCCACGAAGTGGCCATGGCGACGCGACAGGGCGAGTTGAACGCGTTGCGGAGCGCACTGCGCGTGCTGCACCAAAAGATCGACACGGTGGTGTTCGAGATTCAGTCGCTCGGCGAGCAACAACGTGAAGGCGACGAAAGGCGGGCCGTGCTCGATCAGGAGATCGCGGCGCATGAAACGCGCGAGGCCGCCATCAGACAGCGTCTGTCCGCCTGTCAAGTTGAGATCGAACGATCGCAGAGCGATCGGGACCAAGCCAGCGCGGTTCTGACGGAAACCAAAGTGGCCACCGCCACGGAGGAGCAGGTGTGCGCTTCACTCCGAAACCAGCAGCGTCCGCTCGACCAGCGATTGCGCGAACTGCAACAAGCAGTGGAAGAACGGCAACGCGAGTTGAACGATGCAATCCAGCGCAAGTCGCGGGCTGAGACTGAGATCAATGAGTCAAAGGTGCGGCTAGATGCACTCGACCAGGAAAGAGCCTTGGTGAGCCGACAGGTTGCCGATTCCGTGGCCCAACGCGAGACGCAGGCGGGGGAGATAGCCGCGCGCGAGGAGGTTCTGCGCAACCTGCGACGGCAGTTGACTGAGCTGCAGGAGAAACGGAGCGCTCTCGATGTCGAGCAGGCGCAGCGTCACATGAGCATCCAGAACCTGCGCGATCGCGTTCTTCAACGCTACCAGGTGAACCTCGACGATGTGCGAAGCGAGTGCATCACGATCACTTTCGCTGACGAAGGCCCGGCCAAAGTAGTGGTGCTGACACCGGAGGAGATGGCTGAGGCGGGCGTCTCGACCGATTGGAACGCAGTTGCGGAGCAGGTGGCCGCATTGCAGCGGAAAATCGAGGAAATGGGTCCGGTGAACTTGGTGGCGATTGCCGAATACGAGGAAATCGAGCAAAGACACCAGACCTTGGTCACCCAGCGCGACGATCTTGTTCAGGCTCGCTCGCAACTGGTGGAGGCGATCAACCGTGTAAACGCGCAAACAAGAACCATGTTCGCCGAGACCTTCAACCAGGTGCGCGAGAATTTCAGGAACTTGTTCGTTGAAGTGTTCGAGGGCGGGCAGGCGGACTTGTACTTCTCCGATGATGGGGACGTGCTGGAGAGCGGCATCGAGATCGAGGCGCGACCGCCTGGCAAGCAGGTCCAGAGCATTTCGCTTCTGTCGGGTGGCGAACAGGCCATGACAGCGGTGGCTTTGCTTTTTGCGATCTACCAGGTGCGGCCCAGTCCATTCTGCATCTTGGACGAGCTGGACGCGCCTTTGGATGAGTCGAACATCACGAGGTTTTCCAAGGTGCTGCGGCGGTTCCTGGCCCGCTCCCAATTCATCATCGTCACCCACAACAAACGCACCATCGGCATGGCTGACATCTTGTACGGCATCACAATGCAGGAGCAGGGCGTTAGCAAGATCGTCAGCGTCAAATTGCGAAAGCCCGGGCAGGTTATCGCGGACAACGACGTTGCTTCCATCGAAACCGCCACGCCCACCTTCTCGCTCAACACCGAGGAGGAACTCGAATCGCGCAAGAGCGGGCCTCTGGAGTTAGCGGGAGTCAATTGAAGAACGATCGACCTCAGCCGCCGCTTGGCGGCCGGTAGCTGGCGACGACCCATTCATTGAGCGCTTCGTCGGAGTGTTCAACCTCGTTTACGTCGAGAGTGAATTCCGAGCGGCCCGTGTTCTGGGCGATCAGTTTTAGCCCAAACTGGTAGTTCTTAAACCTCTCCGCGCAAAGGGCGCGCAGCGGTTGGTCCAGTTCGCCCGCAAGAGAAACCAAACGGTCCACGGCATCCGAGGTGAACTTCAGCCTCAATCCGTGCTCCTTGTGGAACCGGTCGGCAAACTCACGCACGATGCATTGCAGGATCGAGCGTTCCTCGGCCGCGTGTTCCGCAAGCAAACGCTGAAGAGACGCTGGGGGGTGCTCGACTAGTTCGTCGGTTACGACAAATCGTTTGACGTGAGTGGACGGGAGCTCGAATTTGAAGTCTCGAAACACCCGCTCGCATACCGTCATCAAGCCTCGCGCGCCGGTCTGCTCCTCTCCGGCCAACTCCGCGATGCGCCTCAGCCCCTCGTCAGCAAAGAGCACTTCGATGCCGTAAGCGGCGAACGTCTGTTCGTACTGGCGAATGATGCTGCCCTCGGACGATTTGAGAACGTTGAACAAGTCATCCGTGGAAAGTGGGTGGCAATAAACCCGAACAGGCAGGCGCCCGATGAACTCGGGCTCGAAACCATACTCGATAAAATCGCGAGTGCTGGCGTGCGACATCACCTGGGAGTCCTCGGCAGGCGCGGTTGGACGCGCGGCAAAGCCGATCGTCGCCTCGCGCAAGCGCCGGCGCACGATGGGATCGAGGCCAGTGAACGCGCCACTGACGATGAAAAGAATGTGCTTGGTGTTGATGACCTCGACTGGTTTGCGACCTCGTTGCGTGAAGTCCATCATGGCCTGGAGCTGGCCCGCGATGTCGTTCGGCGAACGGGCTGACACCTCAGTTTCCTCCATCAGCTTGAGCAAGTTGGTCTGCACTCCCCGGCCACTTACATCGCGCCCGGTCACGTTGGACACCCCCGCGATCTTGTCAATCTCGTCTATGTAGACGATCCCGTGCTGAGCGCGCTCGACATCGCCGTTGGCGCGCCGCAACAGTTCGCGCACCAGGTCTTCCACGTCGCCGCCAACATAACCGGTCTCAGAGAATTTCGTGGCGTCACCTTTGACAAATGGGACGCCGACAAGCTCGGCCAGGCTCCGCACGAGGTATGTCTTGCCCACGCCTGTCGGGCCGATCAGGAGTATGTTTTGCTTGGCGTAGTTTGGCTGGTTCTTGCCCGCCAGAGCCAGTCGAACATGGTGATAGTGATCGCAAAGCGCCACGCTCAAAACCCTTTTTGCATCCTCCTGGCGAATCACGAAACGGTCCAAGTAAGCCTTCACCTCGCGCGGCTTGCGATCGAATGCAAACACATTCTCGTCCTCTGACGCCGCGGATTCACCGGCTGCGTCGGGCGATGCCGGTTGTTGTGCGGCAGGCCGGATACCAGTGAAATGCTGCTGCATCAGCTGGGCGAGCTGGCGTCGAAACTCCTCGGGCGAAAGCGAGTCACTTGAAATTGCACTGTTCATTGGAACGGAACACCACACCGGTCAGATACCAACATCAGACCGGTTCTGTCGACGCTCGGGACACACTAGCCCGCATGTTTCGCAGCGCGCCGCGGAACACAACACAGGAGGTGTGATCCTCTCGCGGCAACGCACGCCCGTTTGGTTGCGGCTTGGCCGCCCCGAGCGAAACATCCGTATCGCTAGGCGGTCTGGCGATCTTGAGCCTGCTCGTCAAGCTGCGCGAATGGATTGTTGACGAAACCGTCTGACGCAACACCCGCCTCAATTGACGATCCGCGCGGAAGAGCGCCGTCAGACGGCCGGTTGGGAGGAGGCGCCTGCCGCGGTTGCGGCTCTTCGTCCGGCGTTGCTTCGCTCAGCCCCGCTGACTCCGTCGGCGTACGCGGGTTCTTTGCTCGCCGGTTGCGAGGAAGCGGCGTGATTATGACGTTTAGTCCTCGACCAATAAGACGAGGGTGTTCGGCCGCGACGCCATATGGAGTGAGTTCGGTTAGAAAACGCGCAACGACCTCTCTGCCGATCTCCTGGTGAGCCATCTCACGCCCGCGAAAACGCAAGCTCACTTTCACCTTCATGTCCTCACAAAGGAAATCCGCCGCATGACCAAGTTTGACTTGCAGGTCATGAGGATGAATCGACGCGGTGAGCTGGATTTCCTTGACCCGCCCCGCATGCTGATGCTTGCGCGATTCCTTCTCCTTCTTGGCTTGTTCGTATCGGTACTTGCCGTAGTTGACAATCCGGCAGACCGGCGGCGTCGCGTTGGGCGCCACCTCGACCAAGTCCATGCCCGATGCCCGGGCCATGTTGATCGCCTCGTGCAGAGGCAGAACACCAACCTGCCCGCCTTCGGACGAAATGACCCGGACCTCACGGGCGCGAATTTTCCCGTTGATTCGAACAAGTGGAGTCCGGACAAACGAATGAGAACTTCTTGGGCGGCTCAAGACGCCCTCCTCCGATGGAGTTGGTTCATGCTATCGTGGACAACTTCATATGCCGCCAAGTGGCGGCCATCACGGGCCCATATATGCGCCATGACTCGACTACGCGCAAGTGAAATATGCACGAGATCGGTTTTACGTGTTGCCAAAGCCAGCCACGTGCCATTCAATGCCATCCAAAAACCAGCCAGGGATGCACGCTCAAAGAATCTCAGTCCAAAACCCGAAAATTGCCAATGCCATGATTGCCGCCGCTCTTCTTCTAATAGCGGCAATCTCCTTGGGAGTTTCCGGATGTGCCACACGTTCCGCTTCGTCCACGCTCGTTTATCCGCGCACGGAGATGTCAAACCAGATCGACCTGTACCACGGCGTGCAGGTGACCGACCCTTACCGATGGCTCGAAGACGACAACTCGCCCGCCACCAAAACCTGGGTCGATGCTCAGAACCAAGTGACATTCGGATTCCTGGAGTCCATTCAGGAACGCCCGGCGATCAAAGCTCGCTTGCAGCGACTCTGGGACTACGAGAAGTACTCCCAGCCACGCCAGGAAGGAGGGCGCTACTTCTTCTCCCATAACGACGGCCTCCGAAACCAGTACGTTCTCTGCGTCGCGGACACGCTCGAATCGCGATACCGCGTCTTGCTAGATCCCAACACGCTCTCCGCGGACGGCACAGTCGCCCTGGTGGGGTCGGCGGTCAGCAACGACGGCCGGCTTCTTGCCTACGGTCTTGCAACGGCGGGCTCTGATTGGCAGGCATGGCGCGTCCGAGACGTAGACACGGGCCAGGACCTTGAAGACCGTCTCGAATGGGTCAAGTTCTCCGGCGCATCATGGACCAAGGATAACCGGGGCATTTACTACAGCCGCTACGACGAGCCAGCCGAGAAAGACAAGCTCACCAAAGTCAACTACTACCAGAAGCTCAATTATCATCGTATTGGCACGCCCCAGAGCGAAGACCGGCTCATCTACCACCGCCCCGACCAGAAAGAATGGGGATTCCACGGCGACGTGACTGACGACGGGCGGTATCTCATAATCACGGTGACGCAGGGCACCGATCGCAAAAACCGCGTTTTCTATCAGGAGCTTGCCGGAGGCGACGGGCGAGTGGTCGAGTTGCTAAACGAGTTCGACGCCTCATACAACTTCGTGGACAACGAAGGCCCCGTCTTCTGGTTTCATACCGACTGGGATGCGCCCCGCGGACGGGTCATCGCCATAGACATTCGCGACCCCGAACGCAAAAACTGGAAGGAGATTATCCCCCAGACAACCGATACAATCCAAAGCGTCAGTGTGGTCGGAGACAGGTTCATCGTGGCATACCTGAAAGACGCTCGCAGTGAGGTGAAGCAGTACCAATTGGATGGCCACTTCGAGCGCGTGATAGAGCTGCCGGGCATTGGTTCCGCGGCGGGTTTCGGCGGTAAACGCAGCGACGCCGAGACCTTTTTCACGTTCACCAGCTTCAATGTCCCCGGACGTGTCTACCGCTACCGAGTTGCGGAAGGCCGCGCGAGTGTCTGGCGTGAGCCAAAGGTCGCGTTCAATCCTGAGGATTACGAGACGCGCCAGTTCTTCTGCGCCAGCAAGGACGGCACCCGTGTGCCTCTCTTCGTCACGCACCGCAAGGGACTCAAACTCGACGGCCGCCGACCAACACTACTGTACGGCTACGGCGGCTTCCAGATAAGCATGACGCCCGGTTTCAGCGTGGCTAACCTGGCATGGATGGAGCTGGGCGGCGTCTATGTCGTCGCTAATCTCCGCGGCGGCGGCGAATACGGCGAGGATTGGCACCAGGCCGGCACCAGACTGCTAAAGCAGAATGTATTTGACGATTTCATCGCCGCGGCGGAGTGGCTCATCGCGGAGCGTTACACGCGCCCGAGCCGCTTGGCCATCATGGGAGGGAGCAACGGCGGCCTTCTGGTTGGCGCGTGCATGACTCAACGACCTGAACTGTTTGGCGCGTGCCTCCCTGCCGTCGGCGTCATGGACATGCTCAGGTTCCATAAGTTCACGATAGGCTGGGCGTGGACCAGTGACTACGGCTCGGCCGATAATCCCGATGAGTTCCGTGTTTTGCGCGCCTATTCGCCATACCACAACCTCAAACCAGGCACGCGTTATCCCGCCACGTTAATCACAACGGCGGACCACGACGACCGCGTTGTGCCGGCTCACAGTTTCAAGTTCGCGGCCCGCCTCCAGGAATGCCAGAACGGCACGGCGCCCGCCTTGATACGCATCGAAACGCGAGCGGGCCACGGCGCCGGCAAACCCACCGCCAAGCTCATCGATGAAGCCGCCGACCGCCTGGCTTTTCTTGTCCGGACTTTCCGAATGTCCGTCCCTTCTTGGCCCGCCGCGGATTGACACGGGGTCGACTCGTCTTAAATTGGCCTCGCAATGTCGTTGGTGACGTCGCAGCTGATGATTCGTCTTCGTGGCGTCCGGCACAACAACCTGAAGAACCTCGACCTGGACCTGCCGCAGCGCCAGTTGATCGTCTTCACCGGCCTGAGCGGATCAGGCAAGAGTTCGCTTGCCTTTGACACTCTCTTCGCGGAGGGGCAGCGTCGATACATCGAGACCTTTTCCCCATACGCGCGTCAGTTTTTCGACCGCATGGACAAGCCTCAGGCGGATAGCATCGAAGGCATCCCGCCCGCGATCGCGATCGAACAGCGCAACTCAGTCCGCACCACACGCTCGACTGTCGGCACCATGACCGAGCTGTGCGATTACATGAAAGTCCTTTGGCCGCGTCTGACACAACTCCACTGCCGACAATGCAATCAAGTGGTCCGGCAAGAGCCGCCATTACGGATATGGGAATCGTTTAGTCGAGAGCATCATGACGCCGATTTGATCGTCACATTTGATGTGCCATTAGTTGACAAGCTCAGTCTCGAGGAATCGATAGACCTGATCGGACGCCAAGGATACAGACGATTGCTCATCGGTCAGGAGTTGGTGCGCATCGAAGACGCGCTCGCCGCGCTCCGCGGCCGGCGCCCGGCGGCGTTCACCGTGGTCCAGGACCGTCTGAGAGCCGCGCCCTCCAACCGCCAACGCTTTGTCGAAGCCTGCGAGCAGGCTTATCATTTCGGCCACGGGACGCTCTGGGTGCGCATTATCGGATGCCCCGGCGGCGGCGCATGGCCATTCTCGATGCGTCGGCACTGTGCGGTTTGCGACATTGATTATCGGGAACCAACACCTGCTTTGTTTAGCTTCAACCACCCGCTGGGCGCATGTCCCGTGTGTCACGGTTTTGGTAGGACTATCACAATCGACTATGGCCGAGCCTTGCCAGACCGCGGCCGCACGCTTGCCCAAGGCGCTGTCAAACCGTGGCGGAGCGGTCTGGGCGCCGAATGCCAGCAAGACCTTCTCAAGTTCTGCCGAGTTCGCGGCGTGCCGGTGAACATCCCTTTTCGGGAGCTCTCACGGGAACACCAGCGCTGGATAGTCGACGGCGATCCGGACTACGGGACCGATGATTCTCACCAATGGCCCCACGCCTGGTACGGCGTGAAGGGCTACTTCCGCTGGCTCGAGAGCAAAGCCTACAAGATGCACGTCCGCGTCCTGCTCTCGCGTTACCGCGGCTACAAGACGTGTCCAGCCTGCGGCGGCCAACGCCTTCAACCCGATGCGCTGCTTTACCGTCTGCCGCTTTCCAGCGCGACGCTCCTTGAGAGCCTCGATGACAAACGGCTTGCCATGCATTGTGGCCGTGAACCTGGAGGTAGGACGCGACCACCGGGCGTGCCGGCGTGTTCCGTGGCGGAGCACGATAGCGGTTGGACCGGGCGGCCTCTCTCCCATGATTGCGCCGCGGGCACGTCCAGCCCCACACCGCGGTTCGTGGGAAGCGCTAAGGCGCAAGGTGATGGACGTGAAGCATCTGACTGGTGTTCCGATGGCTCCGGCGATGCGACCGAGTTTGGCGGTCTGAATCTGGCCGGATTCTACAAGTTGCCGATCCGTGAGTGCCGGCGCTGCATTGAACGGCTCGCCGCGCGCCACGCGCCTTCTCTTGGCGACCCTATTGGAATCGCGCTCGCCGAGGTGAAGGCACGAATCGACTACCTCATCGAAGCCGGCTTGGGCTATCTGACTCTCGATCGCCCCACACGCACTCTGTCGGGCGGCGAGATAGAGCGCGTCAATCTCACCGCTTGCCTGGGCACCCGCCTGGTCAACACTTTGTTCGTGCTGGACGAACCCACTGTCGGTCTTCACCCGCGTGACACCGCTCGCCTAGTCGCGCTCATGCACCGGCTTCGCGACTCCGGCAACACGGTTGTGGTGGTCGAACACGAGTGCGCCGTCATCCGCGCCGCGGACCACGTGGTTGATCTTGGACCAGGCAGCGGCGAGCGTGGGGGGCACGTTGTGTTTCAAGGGACCTTTGAGAACATGATTGACTGCGCGGAGTCGCTCACAGGGCAGTACTTGGGCGGTCGCCGGACGATCGGAGTGACGAACCGTCGCCCAGTCCGCCCTTCTCGACCAACGGACCACGGACCGAGCCGTCCCGCAGTGTCTTACTCCGGCCCGGCTGGCGTTCCGGCAAGTGGCGTTCTTGCTGACGCATTGCCTGGCCTCCCGGGCGGCGCGGATAGTCTTTCGCCTACCGCCGGGGTCTCCGAGGTTTCGTGGCTTGTGATCTCCCATGCACACCGTTTCAATATTGCGGACCTTACCGTCTCGATTCCGCTCGCGCGTCTGGTCTGCGTGACGGGCGTGAGCGGTTCCGGCAAGACAACTCTTGTCAAGGAAGTCCTCCTGCCCGCTTTAGAACATCGGCTGCGGATGGGGCCGGCGCTTTCTCAGCCGGACACCGACCAAGAAGAAGACGACCGAGAAACGGAAGAGCGTTCTGATGACACGGCAATCGCCGATATCCGTGGCTGGGAAAGACTGAGCGGCGTGGTGCTCGTCGACCAGTCGCCCATTGGTCGCACGCCCAGATCAAACCCGGCTGTCTATGTCGGCGCCTTCGACGAAATCCGCGAACTCTATGCGCAGTCTGAGCAGGCACTGCAGCGCGGTCTTGTCTCAAGCTCATTCAGCTTCAATTCGGTCCGAGGTCAGTGCGAGCGCTGTCGGGGCGCCGGTTTTGAGAAGATCGAAATGCAGTTCCTGAGCGATGTGTTTGTCAGATGCCCGGATTGCGATGGGAGGCGATACAAGCAGCTCACGCTTGAAGTTGAGATTGCGCCACAGGTCGGACTTGGCTCCACGCGCGGAGCGGTACGGAGCAAGAACATCGCTGATCTACTCGAGTCAACTGTCGATCAAGCAGTCGAATTCCTCGAGCTGTTTCCCGAGGCCCGCTCCGCCATCCGCGCGGCGCGGCGCCTGCGCTTGCTTCAGGAAGTTGGGCTCGGATACATGCGGCTTGGGCAGCCGATCAACACATTGTCGGGCGGCGAATGCCAGCGGCTCAAACTGGCTGGTCACCTCGTGACCTCCATCGCGGGCGACCGGCCCGCGCAATCCATTCGCACAGCGGCCATGGCACAACAGGCTCTGGCAGCGCTTCTGCGGCGCAAGCGGAGTGCCGACCCCACCGCGCAACCACGCGGCTCGACTTTGTTCCTGTTCGACGAACCGACGACAGGCCTCCACTTCGATGACATCCGCGTTTTGCTCGAGGTTTTCCAGGGCTTGGTTAAAGAGGGCCACTCTGTTGTAATCATCGAGCACAACCTCGATGTCATCCGCTGCGCCGATTGGATCATCGACCTGGGTCCTGAAGCTGGCGACGAAGGGGGTCGGATCGTCGTTGAAGGCACACCTGAGGATGTGGCCGCGTGCGAGCAAAGCCACACGGGACGCGCCTTGAAGTTAAGTGTTGGAGAAGTTTGATTTTCCAAACACCCTCGCCAAGCTCGAAGAACACGGCCTGCTGTTCATGGT